>DATDAJ010000097.1:0-4162 GCA_036525475.1 Candidatus Udaeobacter sp. | reverse complement strand
TGATCCCGAAAAGACGTCCTACCCCGGTTCGTTGCAGGTCCGCCGCTTCCATCAGCCCGACGGTAGATTTATCGCCGACGCGATTTACGAAATTGATCGCGGTATTTCTGAGCCCCGGGAAATCGTAGATCCCGAAACAAACGAGCGACTAACCATAGGGGACGCGAGCGCCATCGCATCTGTAGGGGAAGCCGTCGGCTTCCCATGGGACGACAACGTCGTCCCCTACAGTCGGCCGGCACACTTTACCGATTTGCTTGTGCCGATTTTTCGGGGCGGGCAACTCGTTTATGAAGCGCCGAGCATTGAAGCGTCGCGCAAGCACCTGCGTAAACAGCTCAGTTGCGCGCCTCCCGAGATTTTGCAGCTGACTAACCCGGTTCGATATAAGGTCGGCCTCGAACAATCATTGCACGAGTTACGATCTAAATTGATTGCGCGCGTTCGACAGCAATTGAAATGAACTATTCATCCAGAGCCCATCTTCGCCTCTCGCTTTCCAAAAGCGCGTGTGTTTAGCGCCAAAAGCGCAGCATTCAACGCAAAAGCCTGGGGCATCGACCCAGGATTTATGGTTTCCAAGACACCAGCGCTGAAAGCACGAAACACTTCCAGCGCGATTGAAACGCGCTTTCAGCGCTGATTTTACGCGGCGATTTGAATTCCTGCGGCGTTGCCCCAGGCTAACATGAGATAGCGCTTTTAGCGCTGAACGGATCCTGAAATGGGGAGACGCAACAAGGTTGTAGCACCGAACGCGCTGATCCTCGTCGAATCGTGTATTGTCGTTCTGAGCGAAGCGAAGAATCTCCGAGCAATCCCGGGCTAATTGTGCACGGGAACACAGACAGAGATGTTTCGCTCCGCTCAACATGACAGCACCATTTATCAAAAGTGCGCTAATTCTCGTCGATCTTCAGAATGATTTCTTGCCGGGCGGCGCGTTGGCGGTGCCGCATGGCGATGAAGTCATTCCGGTTGCCAATGAATTGCTGCGACGCTTCGATGTCGTCGTCGCGACTAAAGACTGGCATCCGTCCGACCACGGCAGCTTCGCCGCAAACCACAAGGGAAAGAAGCCGGGTGATCGCATCATTCTCGACGGAATCGAACAAATCCTATGGCCGGTGCATTGCGTTCAAAACACGCACGGTGCCGAGTTCGCCCCGTTATTCGACACCAGCCGCATCGCTCAGGTTTTTCACAAAGGCACCGAGCGAAACATTGATAGTTACAGTACGTTTTTCGACAACGCCCATCGACGACACACCGGTCTTGCTCATTATTTGGAGAAGCGATCGATCAAGGAGATCTACCTTATGGGCCTGGCGTTGGATTACTGCGTGAAATACAGTGCGCTCGACGCCCGCCACCTTGGCTTGAATACGAATGTGATCGTCGATGGCTGCCGCGGAATTGAGCTGGAGCCGGGCGACATCGATCGCGCACTCGATGAAATGAAGCGCGCCGGCGCGATTATGCTGGAAAGTCCCGAACTTTCGGGATAGCCGAGGCCGCTTGTCCGCCGTAGCTTCTCGACCCGCCGTAGCCTTACGCGAAGGCTGGTTAGCGAAGGCGGGATCACTCCGGCAGCCGCGGTTACCGACCGCAGCTACAGCTATACCGGCAGGGCGGTCGAGAGCGTTACCTCGCTGTCGATCGTTTGCTTGAGAACTTTCTCAACGGTCGCTCCGACCTTTGATCGGTCACGGCCAACGATCCAGACTTGCTGGCCTTGCTCGAACGGGCCGCGCGTCATGACCTTAAGCAAAACTCCCTCTTCGGTAGCCGGATTATCGAGCACCTCGACGACGATCGCTTCAGTTTTGCCGAAGTCCGTCAGCAAAGTCAGGTCGTCGTCAACTTTAGGCCTTTGCATGGAAAGCATCCCCGGTGTTCCCGCTAACAGTATTCGCCCCTCGCTACCGTGCCGAGTGTGTCGGTCATCACGAAGAAGAGAGCTTTTCGATCAGTTTGCTCAGCCGCGAATTGCGTCTTCCTCTTGTCGCGTTTTAGCCGGACAAACAAAAACCAAACGATCAAACAAAGGTGCTAAGCCGCAAATACCGGCTTCTCGCGGCAGCAAATTTCGAGTTTGTTGCCATCGGGATCTTCGAAGAAGAAGGCGTAGTAACCCGGACTGTAGTCCTCGCAAACTTCCGGACCCTCAAGGTTTTTGCCACCAGCATGGCGCACGAGTTTCGAAATCTGATCCACTTCTTCGCGTGTGTCCGCCCAAAATGCGATTCGCGTGCCGTTGGGACGATGGTTCTTGTCCTCGCTTAAACAGAAAAATTCCAACGGCCGTTCGCCACCGCCAGCATAGAACGTATAATAATCGTCGCCCGGACTTTCGTGAACAAACCCAAGCTGCGGCAGAATTTTGCCGTAGAACTTTCCCGCCGTTTCCATGTTTGTCACCCGCAAATCGATGTGATCGAAGCAACGCGTTTTCATTTTGTGATTCTCAATCGCGTCGCCTCGCAATTCAATCGGTCGTTATCGCAAAGGTAGGGCGCGCAGTCCTCTGCGTGCCGATCGCGATTCACGGCGCGCACGGAGTGACGCGCCCTACCCACATCGACAGGGCCTATTTCGCTAAGAACCGCCCCAAAATTGGTCGCAACTTTTCCACCGTCGCCTCCGGCCACAACTTCCGGTCAGTCACCAGCGCCGTATCCAACGCGGAATGTTCCGGCCAGTTCGGCTCATTGGGAATTCGCGGGATGACATCCGCGATGATTCGCCGCGCTGTCTCTGCATTTGCGAGCAAATGACTGAGAACGATCTCAGCCGACACCGGTTCCTCTTCGATTTTCCAGGAATCGTAGTCAGTGATCATGGCCATGGTAGCGAGTGCGATCTCCGCTTCGCGAGCCAGCTTTGCCTCTGGAAGATTGGTCATGGCGATCACGTCGAACCCATTGCGGTGATTGAATTCAGATTCCGCACGCGTCGAGAATGCCGGGCCGTCCATGTTCACGTAAGTGCCGCCGTTGTGAACGGCGTATCCTAGTGACCTGGCCGATTCAGCCAACAGATTGCGCAGGTCCGCGCTGATCGGTTCGGCGAATCCAATGTGCGCGGCAATGCCTTCACCGAAAAAGGTATGCGCCGTCCGTTGACTGGTCCGATCATAAAACTGCGAGGGTAAGACCAGATCTCGCGGCGCGTATTTTTCCTGCAAGCTGCCGACCGCCGCCACTGAAATGATCCAGCGAACGTTCAACGAGCGTAGCGCGTAAATGTTGGCGCGATAATTTATTTCGTGCGGCAGAATCCGATGCCCGCGGCCATGCCGGGGCAAAAAGTAAACCTGACGCTCGCCTACTTTTCCACCGACGAGTACGTCCGACGGCGCTCCAAACGGTGTGTCGATTTTGTGTTCAGTCGTATCGCGCAACTCCTCCATCTGATAGAGACCGCTACCACCGATAATCCCGATTGCCGGAGGTTCATCGTTGGTTTGAGACATGCGGACATTTAAGACATCAATCGCACGAATTGTCACGAATCTGATAACGCTGGGTGACTATGGATTAGCAATCCACCGGCTACAAAAAACAAACAGCACATTGTCATTCTGAGCGAAGCGAAGAATCTCAGATCATTTTTGAGTCCGCAGAAGAAGCAATATCAAGAGATGTTTCGCTTGCGCTCAACATGACAGTGCAATTGATGTGCGCTGGTAAAAATCCGGGCGCCGTGTCTTGGACGACCTTTGCTCGCCATGTATTGTTTTCGTCCGTCCATGCCGAAATTCTTCATCAAGACTTATGGTTGCCAGATGAACGAGCGCGACTCCGAACAGGTCGCGCATTCGCTCGTAGAGCGCGGTTACGAACGGGTCGGGCATGAGTCGGAAGCCGACGTTGTGCTCCTGAACACGTGCAGCGTGCGCGACATGGCTGACCAGAAGGCGCTTGGTAAGATGGGCATGCTTGGCCGCATGGCCAGGGAACGGCCACACGTCGTGTTCGGTTTTCTCGGGTGCATGGCCCAGGCACGCGGTGGCGAACTGCTAAAAGGTTTGCCGCATGTCGATCTTGTCGTTGGCACACAAAAGTTTCACCGCGTGGCCGATTACGTCGACAAGTTGGTGGCGGGGAAGAAGAATCGAATTCCAGGAAACGCCGAACGCCCAACGTCCAACGCCCAACGC
>DATDAJ010000096.1:0-2427 GCA_036525475.1 Candidatus Udaeobacter sp. | reverse complement strand
GATCGCAAGAACTACGAGCAAGCCCAGGCTTAAGATGCTCTTTCTAATTGCCAGACGCGACCAATTCACGTAGCCGTGCGTCGCGGCGCCGAACACGCGATTGAACCGATCGTAAAACCAACCGAGCGGGCCGCGTGTTTTCTTTCGCGGCCGCAGCAACAACGAAGAAAGCGCCGGACTCAGCGACAGCGCATTAAATGCCGAGAAAATTACCGAGATCGCAATCGTCAGTGCAAACTGTTGATACAATCGGCCCGTGATTCCCGGCAGGAACGCCGTTGGAATAAACACGGCGGAAAGAACGAGCGCGATTCCGATCACTGGTCCGGAAACCTCGCGCATCGCCTGAAGCGTCGCCTCGCGGGGCGCCATTCCTTCTTCGATGTGGCGCTCGACAGCTTCGACAACGACAATGGCGTCATCCACAACAAGCCCGACTGCCAGCACCAACCCGAAAAGAGAAAGTGAGTTAATCGAGAACCCGAACAGTGGGAACAACACAAACGTTCCGATCAACGACACAGGAACCGCGCACAATGGAATCAGCGTAGCGCGCCAACCTTGTAAAAAAATGAATACGACCAAGACGACCAGTGCGAGGGCCTCGAATAACGTTTTAACGATGTCGTGCAATCCTTCCGTCACCGAGAGGGTTTGATCGAGCGAAACCGCGTATTCCATGTCGCCGGGAAAACGCTGTTTTGCTTCCGCCATTAGCTTGCGCACACCTTGTGCGGCCTTCAGCGCGTTGGTTCCCGGCAATTGGTAAAGGGCAAGAATCGCGGACGGCTGGCCGTTGAGCCGTGATCTCAGATTGTAGGTCTGTGCGCCTAAGTCGATCCGCGCAATGTCTTTCACCCTTACAAACGAGCCATCGGGATCCGCCCGCACCACGATGTTCCCAAATTCTTCCGGCGTTTGCAGCCGGCCTTGTGCGCGAACGGTGTAGGTAAATTTTTGCCCGGAAGGAATTGGCTCGCCCCCGACCTGGCCGGCGGGATTCACATTGTTTTGCCTCTGCACGGCCGTGATGATGTCAGGCACGGTGATTCCGAGCTTGGCCAGTTGGTCAGGTTTTACCCACAGCCGCATCGCATACTGGCCCGCGCCGAAAATTTGCACATTCGAAATGCCGGGAATGCGTGTCAGTTGATCGACAAGGTTAATGTATCCGTAGTTCGCGAGAAAAATTCCATCGTATGAGTTGTTAGGCGAATAAAGCGCGACGAGCATCAGCGGCGCCGTTGTCGATTTCTGCACGGTCACGCCAAAGCTGTTCACGTCGGCCGGTAACTGCGATTGAGCTTGCGCCACGCGGAGCTGCGCCAGCACTTGATCGATGTTTGGATCGGTGGCGATATCGAAATTAACCTGCATGCGCATATCGCCGTTGCTGGCGTTGATCGAATACATGTAGTTCATGTTGTCGACTCCACTCATCTGCTGCTCGATCGGTGCGGCGACCGCCTGCTCGACTGTCAATGCATCGGCTCCCGTGTAATGCGTGCGCACCTGGATTTCCGGCGGCGCGATTTGCGGATATTGCGCCACCGGCAACGCCAGGATGCAGACGCCACCGATTAGCGTCAGCAATATGGCGATGACGATCGCGACGATGGGCCGCCTGACGAAAAACTCCGACATTGGATCAGCGGTCCTTTGCCTGATCTGATTTTGAAATCAAAGCATCGCTCGGCGGCGTCCACTCTTTCACTGTGACAGGCGAGCCTTCACGGACTTTTTGCGCGCCTTGAACAATAACTCTGTCGCCCGGTTTAAGTCCGTCGTTCACTTCCCACATCGCGCCGATGCGTTCGCCCATTTTGACCGGACGAATGCTGGCTTTGTTGTTTTGATCGACAACTGCGACCTGGTAGCCGCCCTGCAATTCGTTTACCGCTTCCTGCGGGATCACCATCGCGCCTTTTTTCATGTCGGCAACGAACCGCACTTTGCCGAATTGGCCCGGCCGCAAAACGTTTCCCGGATTCGGAAACGTCACATAATAGCGGATCGATCCAGTCCGCGGATCCAGGCTGCGATCGAGCGCGTAAAAGTTACCTTTACGCGGATACACCTCGCCGTTTCCGAGAATCAATTCGAAGTCGAGAGTTTTCACGTATGCGTTGCGCTCAGTCGCGTCTGGATGGCGCGAAACGAAATCTGTGAACGGTCCTTCGCCGGCGCTGACAACGGCTTTAATCGGATCAAGCTGTGAAACTGTTGTAAGTGGTCCCGTACTTGGGCCGACCAGATCGCCCACCTGGCTGTTCGCGAACCCCGCGAGCCCATCGATCGGCGCGGTGACCTTTGTATAACCAAGATTCAACTCCGCCGTTTCCACCGTCGCTTGATCGGCTTCAACATTCGCTCTGCTCGATCCCGCGGCCGCAATGGCAGTGTCGCGTTCCTGATCGCTGATCACTT
>DATDAJ010000095.1:0-4121 GCA_036525475.1 Candidatus Udaeobacter sp. | reverse complement strand
GATTCACGCGGGAGTCGATGACCGGCGCGGCGCGCACCTCGCGCTAAGCGTCGAACGTTTGGCCGCGCTAGTGCAAGCTCCACTGCAGCGAATCGGTTTATCCGCAACGCAGAAACCGATCGAAGAAGTCGCGCGTTTCCTCGTAGGCACTCGCGCCGTGGACGAAGCCGGCAAACCGGATTGTGAAATCATCGATATTGGTCACCGCCGCGAACTAGATCTGGCGATCGAAATGCCGAAGTCGCCGCTTGAAGCGGTGATGCCGAATGAAGTTTGGGAGGAAGTCTACCGTCGACTCGCAGAGTTAATCGGGGCGCATCGAACGACTTTGGTTTTCGTCAACACACGTCGCATGGCCGAGCGTGTCACACATCACCTGAGTGAGTTGCTGGGCGCCGACGCTGTCACGTCACATCACGGAAGTCTTTCTGCAAAACTGCGGCTCGAAGCGGAAGACCGATTGAAGCGCGGCGAATTGAAAGCGCTCGTCGCAACGGCTTCGCTGGAGTTGGGAATTGATATTGGCTCGGTTGATCTCGTTTGCCAGTTAGGCACGACGCGCTCGATAGCCACGTTGCTGCAACGTGTCGGTCGGGCTGAACATAAGCGGAGCGGTTTGCCGAAAGGCCGGATTTTCCCGTTGAGCCGCGATGAATTGATCGAGTGCGCGGCGCTGCTGCGCTGTGTTAATCGTGGCGAACTCGACCGTCTGACGATTCCCGAAAATCCGCTCGATGTGCTCGCGCAGCAAGCCGTTGCGGCAGCTTCAACGGAAGATTGGGATGAAAACGAATTCTTCGAGCTCGTCTGTTCAGCCTGGCCGTACCGCAACCTCACGCGCGGTGAGTTCGATCAGGTTGTGACAATGCTTGCCGACGGTTTCAGCACAAAGCGTGGACGGCGCTCGGCATTGATTCATCATGACGCGATCAATCATCGTTTGCGCGGAAGGCGGGGAGCCCGGATCACTGCGCTAACATCCGGCGGAGCCATTCCTGATAACGCCGATTATCGAGTGATCCTCGAGCCGTCGGAAACTTTCGTGGGCACGGTTAACGAAGATTTCGCCGTCGAAAGTCTGGCCGGAGACATCTTTCAACTGGGAAACGCATCGTGGCGAATCCTGCGCGTGACTTCCGGCGTCGTTCGGGTGGAAGACGCAAAAGGTCAGCCGCCGGGAATTCCATTTTGGCTGGGCGAAGCTCCCGCGCGAACCAACGAGCTTTCTCACGCTGTTTCTAATTTGCGGATGGAAATCGAAAAGCATTTGTCTGTAGGGGAAGCTGACGGCTTCCCCGACAAAATTGAGGAATGGGTCGCTAAAGAATTCCAGTTGCCACAAAACGCCGCGGAACAGGTCGCTGCGTATTTTTCGGAGGCATATCGTTCGTTAGGCGCAATTCCCTCACAGCAAACGCTGATGCTGGAGCGCTTCTTCGATGAATCGGGCGGTATGCAACTCGTTTTGCATGCGCCTTTCGGCAGCCGGGTCAATCGCGCCTGGGGTTTGGCGCTGCGAAAACGCTTTTGCCGTTCGTTCAATTTCGAGCTGCAGGCAGCTGCGACCGATGACGCGATCGTGATCTCGCTCGGTACGCAGCATTCATTTCCGCTCGATGAGGTTTTTCGGTATCTCAATTCCAAAACAGTTCGCGACCTCTTGGTTCAAGCGTTGCTCGACGCGCCAATGTTCACGATTCGCTGGCGCTGGAACGCAACCCGTTCGCTAGCCGTGCCGCGATTCCGGGGCGGCGCGAAAGTCGCCGCACCGCTGCAACGCATGGAATCGGAGAATCTCTTGGCCGCAGTTTTCCCGGATCAGCTCGCGTGCCTGGAGCACATCGTGGGTGACCGCGAGATTCCGGATCATCCACTGGTGAAGCAGACGATTGATGATTGCCTCACCGAAGCCATGGACATCGATGGATTGGAAGAAGTGTTGCGCAGAATCGAGCACGGTGAGATCCGATGCATCGCGCGCGATTTACCGGAGCCGTCGCCATTGGCGGCCGAGATTCTGAATGCGCGGCCGTACGCATTTCTCGACAACGCGCCGTTGGAAGAACGCCGCACACAGGCGGTGTACACGCGGCGCGCCTCGGAGAGAAACGGCAGCGACGGGCTCGGTGTTCTCGACGCCGCCGCAATCGAAAAGGTTAAAAAGGAAGCGTGGCCCGAAGCAACGAACCCGGATGAATTGCATGACGCACTGATGTTGATCGGGGTAATGACGCCGGAAGAGATTTATCAAAGCGCGAGCGAAAACCCGGAGCAATTTTTCTCGACGCTCGTGGCGGAGAACCGCGCGACGCGTCTTCTCATTCAGGCGCAGTATTGTTCTAGCCGCGAGGTTTTGGAGTGCGGCGCTGCTGCGCCGCTTTTGAACGGTGACGCAACTCCTGAAAAGCGCCGGAGCACCGGCGTACTCCAAAACGCTGACGTGCATAAAACTTTTTACGTCGCTTCGGAACGATTACCGATGCTTCGCGCGATCTATCCGAACGCTGTCTGTGAGCCGGAATTGGTTTTGCCTGATTCCATGCGTGGCAATACTTGGGAACGCACCGATGCGATTCGCGAATTGATTCGCGGTCGCATGGAGGTTGGCGGACCAATTACAGTCAGCGAGCTCGCAGATACACTAGTTTTGCAACAGTCGGAAATTGACGCAGCGCTGCTCGCACTCGAAGCGGAAGGTTTTGTGTTGCGCGGCAAATTTCATCCCGATGCGACTGAGCAAGAATGGTGTGATCGCAGATTGTTGGCGCGAATTCATCGGTTAACGATCGATCGATTGCGCGCGGAAATTCAGCCGATCTCGGTTCAGGATTTCTATCGATTTCTTTTTGCATGGCAGCGAGCCGACCAGGAACATCGGACCGAAGGGCTGGAAGGCCTGCAATCCGTCCTGGAACAGCTCGATGGTTGCGAGTTGCCACTGGCTGCGTGGGAATCGGCGGTGCTTCCGGCGCGTGTGGCCGATTACGATCCCGAATGGCTGGACCGGCTCTGTTTTTCCGGCCGGGTTGGCTGGGGACGTTTGAGCACGCCGCAAAATTCAAACGCACGAGCATCGGCGCCATTGCGGACGAGTCCAATTGCGCTTTATCTCCGCGAAAATCTCGCCAATTGGCTCGCGTTGACTCAGCCGAACTCGGCAATCGAACTTTCGGTTACCAGCCAAGCTGTGTTTGAGGCACTGCAAAGTGGCGGCGCGCTTTTCTTCAGCGAATTGGTCCACCGCAGCGGCTTGTTGCCTTCCCAAATTGAAGAGGCTTTGTCACAGCTCGCGGCGCTCGGTCTGGTAACTTCGGACAGTTTCGACGGGTTACGCGCTCTTCTCGTTCCTTCAAATAAACGTCCGACCTTCGGCCGAAATCCTACAAAACGCCGGCGCAGAACAAACCTCGCCAGTATCGAGTTTGCAGGTCGCTGGTCACTATTGCCGAGGAGCGGTGTCCTTCCAGCGGTGATGGAGGCGCCAAACGGCGCAGGCCCGCGCGAAGCGGCGATTGAAAAATTCGCTCGCGTGTTATTGCGTCGCTACGGCGTTGTGTTTCGCCGATTGCTCGAACGAGAGAGTTTCCCCGTTACGTGGTACGAGCTGGGGCGCATTTATCGACAATGGGAAGCACGGGGAGAAATTCGCGGCGGTTATTTCGTTGGCGGAGTAAGCGGCGAACAATTCGCGTTGCCGGAGGCGATCGGTCTGTTGCGGTCGATCCGCAAGAGCTCGTCAAACCGCGAGCTAATCACGTTGAGTGCTGCCGATCCTTTAAATTTGCAAGGTGTTCTCACACCGGGAGCGCGAATCCCTGCGTTTACCGCGAACCGGATTCTGTTTCGCGACGGACTGCCTATTGCTGCGCTTGAGTCACGCGAGATTCGAACGCTGTCCGACGAGCATATCCCTGGCTTGCAAATCGAAAACGCTCTTCGAATCGGCAGGCTTCGGCCGTCGCTTCGGCCGTATTACAAATAGCGCTCGTCGCGCGCGATTGGGTAGCGCACGCGTCTCGCGTGTTGGTTTCGGCGTCCCGCCGGAACGAACTTCTGGCGGCGTCCCTGCGCAGTTGGAGGATTGGCCGAATTTGAGACGTCGCAGGAAGTCCGCGGCGGCG
>DATDAJ010000094.1:0-4289 GCA_036525475.1 Candidatus Udaeobacter sp. | reverse complement strand
TCTTGTACGTTGGCACACCGCTGCTGCTGATACCCGCGTTCGCGCTGGCCCAGGCGCGTTGGCATCCGCAGGACATTTATCTGTTCGTCGCGGCGTTTGGCGCAATGGGGCATCACCTGCCGGGCATGATCCGCGCGTACGGCGATCGCGCGTTATTCGAGCGCTTCAAATGGCGCTTCATTTTTGCGCCGCTATTTCTGCTCGTAACCTGTATCGCTTTCTTTTGGTGGGACCTGAAAGGAATTTTGCTGGTCGTTTTCTTCTGGGGCGTCTGGCACGGGTTGATGCAGACCTACGGTTTCTGCCGCATCTACGACGCCAAAACGGGAACGTTCGATGCGCTGACCCGCCGGCTCGATTTTGCCATGTGCGTGAGCTGGTTTGCCACTGCGGTGGCGCTCTCGCCATATCGGCTGGGCGACACGCTAGATGTATATTACATGTCGGGCGGGCCTTTTATTCCGCCCTCCGTCGTAAACCTGGGCCAAAACTTAATTCTCGCCGCAGCCATTTTTGTGACGGTTTTGTTCGCCGCGCATTTTGTTCGGACGTGGGTCGCCGGGCATCGGTCAAATCCGGTAAAACTTGGACTGTTGGTGACCAGCATCGCGTTTTGGTGGTACTGCAATAATCTCGTCGCAAACATCCTGGTCGGGATCGCACTGTTCGAAGTCTTTCACGATGTGCAGTACTTGTCGCTCGTCTGGATCTACAATCGCAATCGCGTCGAGAAAGACAGCAACATCGGCGGATTCATGCGATTCGTGTTCCGAAGGAGCGGCTCCCTGATTGGCCTTTATGTTGGCCTTGTCTTCGCTTATGGCTCGCTGGCATTCATCAATGACAATCTCGCCGTCGACACCGTCAAACACATCCTGACCGGCGTGGTCACCGCTTCTACGCTGCTCCACTTTTATTACGACGGATTTATCTGGAAAGTGCGAGAGCGCTCTACTCGACAATCACTCGGGCTCGCCGGTGGAACCGCTGACGTCTCGCTCGGAGGTATGCTTCCCAGTTGGGCTTTGCACGGTTTGAAATGGGTGGCGATATTTGTAGTGCCCCTGGGCGCGCTGTGGTTTTGGCAGACGCGTCTCAGTGTTCCAGAGGTCCAACGGCGCGCATGGATCGTCGCGGATGTGCCGCAGGGCGCAAAGCCGCATTTTGATTACGGCCGGATCTTGCAAAACGAAGGCAAACCAGACGAAGCCATCGAACAGTACAAACTCACGCTCCAGTTCGATCCCAAGCACGCGGAAGCGCATATGAATCTCGGCGTTGCATTAACTGCGCAGGCCAAATTCGACGCGGCAGTCCCGCACATGGAGACGGCGGTGCGTCTCCAACCGAACAACGGCGGCTTTCATCTGTTGTTCGGTAATTTGCTGCACCGGATCGGCCGCATCGACGAGGCCGCGTTTCACTTTGAAACCGGCGTCCGCCTGAAGCCGTATTCGGCAGATGCCCACTACGGCTACGCAGCTTTCCTTGCCGCAGCCGGCAAAAATGATGAATACATCGGCGAGCTTCGGAACGTCATCCGACTCAACCCGAATTACCTGGACGCCTATCTTCGCCTCGGCGATGCGCTGTTTGCCAAAGGCGATCTCGAGGAGGCCAAGAAGCATTATCTGACGGCACTTCGCGGGGATCCCACGCTGACAGTTGCCTACAATAATTTGGGCAAAGTGTACCTGACCCAGGGCCAGACCTCCCAGGCCATTGTCCAGTTCAGTGAAGCGCTGCGTCTGAATCCCAGCTACAAAGAGGCCGAGGACAACTTGAGCATCGCCAAAGCGAGCGACGCATTCTTGGGCACACGCACAACTAATTTTTGATTGGCCGCGCTCTCCATCTCAATCTGGATGACGCGTGGCGGAATGAGCCGGTCGGCCTTCCGGTGTGTGATGCACGCTCGTGGGCACCGCGGCTACGCTTCTCCGCGCCGCCGCGTTTGATCGAAGCGTTCTATCGGGAGCACGAGGCAGATCTCGCCGCGCCGTTCCTGCTCTACGGCTCCGGCGACTTTCACCACCTGACAGCGCTCCGATTGCGTTCTGTTGCCGAACCCATCGTGCTCATCTCGTTCGACAACCATCCCGATTGGGATGTGCGGCCGCCGAAATGGGCATGTGGCGGATGGGTGAACCGCGCATTGGAACTCCCAAATGTACGGCTTGCGAGTGTTTGGGGCTGCGGCAATTTCGAATGTTGGTGGCCGCACCAGATTTTCGGTAATCGTCGCGCCGAACGCGCCGGAATTCTTGAAGTCCATCCGTGGGCAGACGATCGGCCATTGAAGGATCAACAGCGTAAGGGGGCCATTCTGCGCGAGAATTGGCGCGAGCGTTTTCAAGAATTTGCGAAACGTCTCGCCGACGAAAATGTCTACGTCACGATCGATCTCGATTGCCTGTGCATCGAACAGGCGGTGACGAACTGGGAGAGCGGTCGCTTCACGGTGGCCGATCTCGAGTGGGCGTTTGGAAAATTGCGCGAATCTTCCCGTATCATTGCTGGCGACATTTGCGGCGCGTATTCGCCTCCGAAATATGCGCGTTGGAAGCAACGTTTTGCCGCCGAGTTCGACCGACCGAAGCTCGCGCCACCAAACCTGGAACAAGCGCGCGCGACTAATTTGGCGACTCTGGAAAAACTCTGGCCGTTATTAGCTCGATGATTGTAGGGCAAGCGCATCGCCTGCCAGCTCAGGACAACCGAATCGATCGCGTCACAATTTAGCTCATCGAAACGAGCACGATGCCTGCGGTGATCAGGAGCGCACCGATGGTGAGCCGCGCGCTTAGTTTTTCCTTTAGCACCACCGCGGCGAGAATCGTGATAAAGATCACGCTCAAACCTTGGAAAGGATAAAGATAACTCAGATCGAACCGCTGTAGCAGTCCGAGTGTCAGGAAAAAGGAAACCGTCATTAGAAAAACACCAATGGCGACGCGCGACACGAAATAGGAGTTGCGCATATCGTGCCTCGCCGAGAATTCCATCGCTTTCTTAAGGATGAGCTGCGCCGCCACAAAGGTGACCAGCGAAATCAGGATGAACAGGAAAGCGAGAAAACTCACAGGCGTTCCTCCATTTTTGCGATCGGCTTTGCCACCAACGCCAGGCCGAAAACCACCAGCGCGATCCCGCACCATCGCAATGTGGAGATTAGTTCACCGAGAAAAATCCAGCAGCCCAACGGAACAAGAATATCGACCACGCGCGAGAGCGGATAAGCAAGGGTGAGCGGGATGTAGCGAAGCACGTAAAGCCAACTGATAAAGCTTGCGATGATTAGAACAATCGCCCACCACACCGACGGCGACGCCAAACCATTGATTCCGGTCCATGAAAACGCATCGTCCGGCGCGGCGACCTCGCTTGCACCGCGTTTCAAAAGGAGTTCGGAGGCGAAAACACACACGACGCTCACGCCGAGTTGCAGCCAGGGATTCCCAAAGCCGGATGGCCGATTTTGCATCCGGTTTTCTAGCGTGCGATCAAAGCACCGCAACCGATTTCGAATCGCCGTTGGTAGGGCGCGTCACTCCGTGCGCGCCGGGGCGTTCGGCGTGCAGGGTGACTGCCCGCCCTACCACGTGATCGCTGCCACTATCAAAGCTCGTGCGCGTTGGGGAATCGCTGCAAAACTGGATCGTGCCGCGTCGGCCCGAGGTATTTGATCACTCGACGAAAGATCGGATTCAGCAGCGGATTGGTGTGCATGATGTAGAGATCGAGGGGGACTAATTCGCAGTCCAGATGCAGCTTCGGCTCATAATTGAGCGGGTTGCTGTAGTAATTTTTCAACCCTTGTTGCAGCGACCACGAGATGATGTCGCGCAGCGTGTAAAAGTATAAGTGCAGATCGAGCGCGACACTGTAATCGAGCCCGATGCATTCGTCATAGATCGCGTCGCCGCAGACGAGGCAGAAACTGAACGCCACGATTTTGCCGTTTTGTCGCCAGATAAAAAATCGCGCCCGGTCCGACATCCGCTGAGCGACGGCGCGGAAATAATCTTTGGTCAGCGTCTCGAATTTCAGTGGCGATCGCTCGTGGACGGCGAGATATAGGGGATGGATTTCGTCGATCAAAGGTGTGACGTCGTTCACCACCTCCATTTTGATCTTCGGTGCGCGCTCTGCTTTGCGAAACTTTCGGCGCAAATCTTTGCGGGTCGCCTTGCTGAGCGTGCCGAAATACTCGTCCCAGATTGCATACGGAAGCGCCAACCGCGTCATCGGCATGCTCGGAATGCGCGCGTAAGCCTTCGAGACCAACG
>DATDAJ010000093.1:0-3307 GCA_036525475.1 Candidatus Udaeobacter sp. | reverse complement strand
TTAATGATAAATTTGATTTCGGTTGCGCGTTCGAAAAACAATCCGACGACCAGCACGATAGTCAGCGCGATGAAGGTATGCAGGTGGAACAGCGGCATCGAAGCGTAAATCGACAGTTCGACCCACCAGGGCAGAGGGCCTTTCCTGTAGCCGTGGGCGTTGACCGCGGCGGGCTCACTCTTAACGGCGTCAGCAGGCTGACCGGGATCAGCAACCACAGCTACAGGAGATTGGGTGAAAAACTTTTCGCGCCAATGCCAGAGCAGCACCAGGCCGGCCGGGATCGCGTAAAGCCAGCCCCGCTGCGTAACGAGCATGGATAATGCAATGCTTTTCCAGGCGATGGGCTTTTTCGCGATATCTGCAGCTGCGCCTTGGTAATCCAAAAACTTGAACGTCTTCAAAAACTGAAATCCGGCTATACCGCCGTTGAACAGGAATCCTGCAACAGCGAACGTGCCGCCCCACCGGTAGAACCCGTAAAAGATGGCGAGTGAAGCGAGCAATCCGACCCAAACCAACCCGATCAGCAGATCGATGTGAACCAGCGAAAGCAGTGCGTTGAACAGGTCGATGCCGGCCGGATATCTTAATTTGCTATGGACGAAGATCGGATTGTCCGGCCAAAGAGCGACGCCATTGGCAAAATTGTTGATGAGCGTCAGGTGCAGTGAGAGGTCGCCCAGATTATTTGGCGACTGAATCTTTAGTTCGCTGCTGTCGATGTACAGCAGCCAGCAAAACGATCGCACAGCAAAAACGGCGAAACAGACTGCGACCGCCCAGAACCAGACGCTGCGATAGCGCATCAGGGCTGATGGAATCGCAACCGTCATGTCTTCGGTCCCGGAAGGTTTTCTTGCCTTTTGTTTTGTTGCTGGATCAATGGCGGATTTCTGTCGAACCGCGCTGTCGCGAGTCCCAAGAAAAGCGGCGATTGCAAATGCAGCGCCACAGACCAGTGCCACCGCTGCGCTAACCGCATTTAACCCTCTTCCGACAAGTCCCAGGAGAACTCCGCAGACCACCGACAAATTGACGAACGTAACTCCAGCTGTGACCCACTTCATGGAACGTTGGCGGGTGAAGGAGAAGGTGAGGGTTTCGGTGCGTTGCCGTCAAAGTCCGGCGCTTTGCCTGGGAACAAGTCTTTAAACACTTTGGCGCTAAAAAAGATCTTGGATGGATCCTGATAATTACGAAGCGTCATCATGTCAGTGTAATAGGTGCCCTTCAATTTCGATTCGACGTCTTTGATTTTGTCCTGCTGCACAAGGAGAAAATCGCCATCAAGATTTCCCGGCATGTTTCCTCCTTCGTAGTAACCGACGCGATCGAAGTCGCCCAATACCCACGGAAGCGGGTAAATACTGGAGCGGATCAGATGTCCCGTAAGATGATAGTTAGACGGATCTCGCTTCGCCATCGTAAGAAGCGGTTTCGTCAATTTGAACATGTCGTTATACGTTTGGACGTACGCGTACGGCTCGTCTGGAGAAGAACACCTGAAATAATTCAACCAGATGCTTGAAGCCAGGGATATGGACAACAGCACGCCGATCGTGCGTTGCGCGAAACGCAAATGTTTTTGACGAACCAACAAGATCGCCCCGCCGAAGACGTACAGCAGTGGCCAGCCGAAACTGATAACGCACCACGGGGTCTTGTACTTAACCAAACTGTAAGCGACGAAGCTGCCCGCGCCGTAGATCGCCAGGTATCGCAAATTGAGATTCTTAAACTTCTGGCAAAACAGACATAAAGTGAGCCCGACCAGCATCGGGAGTTCGTAACCGAAGAAGTCCGCCCGGCCCATTTCCAATGACGGTCCCATTATCTTGAGCCAGTAATCCCACGCCTTTTCGTGGCCGTGACCCGAAGCGCCAGTCTCGGTCCATGCCTTAAATGCCAGATATAGACCTTTGACACCGCCCCAGTTAAAGAACGTTCCCGAATAGAAGAAGACGATCGCAAATCCGCCTACGATCACGATCATGCCGAGATCGATCCAACTCCAGGTTTGCTTGGCAGGCTTGGCCTCCGGAACGCGGCTTAGCCAGTACGAAACTGCCAGAGTTGGAATCGCAAGCAGGGCGCACGCGACGTGAATGGCGTACGTTTCCTTCGTGAGGATCATGCCGATTAACCCCACGCCGGCGTACCGCAAGTAGGTCAGCGTGCCGCGCCTCCACAAACCGAGCAGCCCCAAAATGAAAGCCATCGAGAAGAATTGCAGCCACACTTCGTGGATGGCGTAGCGCCCGTAGAAAACGAACCCGGGCGAGACTGCCATGGCCAATGCGGCGATTCGGCTCACGTTTCGTCCAACCAGAGGCTCGAACTTCAACGCAAGCCATACACAAGCGATGCTTACCAGCACGATAGGCAAACGCAGTGCCCACACGTTGCGTCCAAACAAGCTTTCAAACAGCAAAAGAACATAAAAATGAAGCGGACCGTGATAATTCGTTGGGTCGTAACGGTAAAACCCGTTCTTCATCACCTGATCGACGAACCACCCGTTGATGCCCTCGTCGAAGTGCGGTGGCTTGATACCGAGGAGGAAAAACCGTAGGAGCCCTGCCAGCGCGAGGATCAACCACGGCACCCAGTCCGTTCCCGCGAAACGAACCTTCCACTGCTGGAGGTAATCGCCCACTCGCGCTTTAGCGGGAGCAGATTCTACTAGCGCGTCGCGCTCGGCACTGCTAGTACGCGCTGCCATGCGCATCCTTGTCACCGGTGGCTGCGGATTCATCGGGAGCAACTTTATTCGGTATATTTTGCAACATTACAAGCCCGCATACGTCACTAATGTCGATGTACTCACTTATGCCGGTAACATCGCCAATCTTGAAGGGGTGGTCGAAGAACATGGCGAGCGTTACGAATTTTTCAAAGCCGATATTGCCAATGCGGATTTGATGGACGCATTGATGACCGAGCACCAGTTCTATGCGGTGATCAATTTCGCGGCAGAATCGCATGTGGACCGCAGCATCAATGATCCGCTCAACTTCATTCATACAAACGTCATTGGCACAAGTGTGCTATTAGAATGTGCGCGCCGCCACGGCGTCCAGCGATTTGTCCAAATCTCGACGGACGAGGTATATGGGTCGCTTGGGGCTGCGGGCAGATTCACGGAGCAATCGCCGCTCGATCCCAGTTCGCCGTATTCCTCAAGCAAAGCCGGCGCCGACCTTCTTGCGCTCGCGTCTCATAAGACGTACGGCCAGGACGTGGTGGTGACCCGATGCTCGAATAATTACGGTCCGTATCAATTTCCGGAAAAATTAATTCCACT
>DATDAJ010000092.1:0-2235 GCA_036525475.1 Candidatus Udaeobacter sp. | reverse complement strand
CGTGAAGGCGGCGGCAAGGCTGGCTACGAGCGCCAGCGTAAGATGGACCGGTTGTCTGTACGCGAGCGGCTTCGTCATTTGCTCGATAAAGACTCGCCGTTTTTCGAAGTCGGGCTCTGGGCTGCTTACAAAATGTATGAGCAATGGGGGAAAATTCCCGCAGCGGGGGTCGTGACAGGCATCGGCAATGTCGAGGGCGTTTCGTGTATGATCGTGGCCAATGACGCAACCGTGAAAGCCGGCGCGTTTTTTCCGGCTACGACCAAAAAGGTAATTCGCGCGCAGCGGATCGCGTTCGAATGTGCGCTCCCGCTCGTTTACCTCGTCGATTCGGCGGGCGTGTTCCTGCCGATGCAGGATGAAATTTTTCCCGATGAAGATGATTTCGGCCGGATCTTTCGCAATAACTCGGTGATTTCAGCAGCAGGCATCGCGCAGTTTGCGGCGATCATGGGCAACTGCGTAGCTGGCGGTGCGTATCTGCCGGTGTTGTGCGACAAAATTTTGATGACGCAAGGAAGCGGGCTTTATCTCGCAGGGCCATCTTTGGTCAAAGCGGCCATCGGTCAGATTGTCGATGCGGAAGAATTGGGCGGCGCGAAAATGCATTCGGAGATCAGCGGCACAGTGGACTTTTTCGAAAAGGATGATCCGTCGTGCCTCAAGCGTGTTCGTTCGTTAGTCGCGTTGTTACCCGAAGCAACTTCGCGCGGCGCGCAAACTGCCAGTCCGGCTCGGACCGGTCGCGCCCTACCAAAGCCGGCAAAGAATCCGGACAGCGTTTACGATCTGATCAGTTTCGATGGGCGGAACAATTACGATGCGCGCGACTTGCTGGCCATGGTCATCGACGAAAATTCACTCGACGAATACAAGGCCGATTATGGCAAAACGCTCGTGACGGCTTATGCCCGCATCAATGGCCGGCCCGTGGGAATTGTTGCCAACCAACGCGTGCAGGTCAGGACGAAAAAGGAAGGAATCCAGATGGGGGGCGTCATTTATGCCGACAGCGCGGACAAAGCAGCGCGCTTTATCATGGACTGTAATCAGACGAATCTGCCGATCATTTTTTTCCAGGACGTCAGCGGATTCATGGTCGGTCGCGACGCAGAAGAAAGCGGAATCATTCGCAGCGGCGCCAAACTGGTGAACGCGGTAAGCAATTCCGTTGTGCCGAAGATCACCGTAATCGTTGGGGGATCATTTGGCGCGGGCAATTACGCAATGTGCGGCAAGGCGTATGATCCGCGGTTTATCGTTGCCTGGCCGAACGCGCGTTATGCGGTGATGGGCGCCGCGCAAGCGTCGGACACAGTTTTTTCGATTCTCGCCAAGGCGCGCGAGCGCGGCGACAAAAAAGCGTCGCCCGAAGAACTGGAGGACCTTCGCGCGAAAGTGAAACAGAGTTACGAAGAGCAAACCGATATTCGCTACGGCGCCGCGCGCGGCTGGGTGGACGCTATCATTCAACCCCACGAAACGCGTGACGTGCTGATTCGCCTCTTGGAATACGTCTCGCGTCCAATGCCGAAAGCGCATTTCCACACCGGAGTCATCCAAACGTAGCGGTATTTAGCGGTTTAACGATTCAGCGATTGAACGATTCACGATGTAACTTCTCCAATGCCTGTTGTTTTAGTCGAAAGAGAATCGCCGCAGATAAGCGTCGTGACCCTGAACCGGCCTGAGCGGCGGAACGCGCTTACTCTCGAGCTGTTAACTGAATTATGTGCGGTCATTAACGTCGCGTCGGAGCAACCGGAGCAGCGCGTTCTAATTTTTCGAGGAGCAGGCGCGGCGTTTTGCACCGGATTGGATTTGAAGGAAGCCGCCGATACCACACAAGCGCATGCGACCGCCGAAATGGTGGCGAATACGTTGGTTGCGATCAGCCAAACGCGGCTCGTCACGATTGCAGCAGTTCACGGCGCTGCGGTCGCGGGTGGCGCAGGGATAATGTCCGCGTGCGATTTTGTTGTCGCAGCAGAGAGAACCAAAATCGGCTACCCCGAAGTGCGCCGCGGACTCGTTGCCGGATTGGTTATGACATTTCTGCGCCGCCAGATCGGCGAACGAAACATGCGCGAGCTATTGTTTAGCGGAGAATTAATCGACGCCGCGCGCGCGAAGGAAATCGGATTGGTGAATCGCGTCGTTGCCCCAGAAGACGTGATGAATGAAGCAAGAAAATTCGCTGCGTCGGTTCTGCAAGGCGCACCGGACGCGCTGGCG
>DATDAJ010000091.1:0-7519 GCA_036525475.1 Candidatus Udaeobacter sp. | reverse complement strand
TGGCTACCGAAACTGTCGCACCCAATACGCATCGGTGAGCACAATCAAACCGCGTTCGCACTTGGGCTGCTTCTCGATTGTGCGCAGGCAAAAAATGACGAACGCCTCGCTAAACTGGCCGCTGATTCAGCGCGCAAATTTTATCTGGCGGATAAGAATTGTCCGCTCACGTACGAGCCCTCGGGCGAAGATTTTCTCTCGCCTTGTCTCGCCGAAGCCGACGTCATGCGTCGCGTCTTGACGCAAGTTGACTTCGCGAAATGGCTCGGCCAATTCCTGCCTCAAATTCCCAGAACGGCGACGGCGGATTGGTTGCCGGTGGCGATTTCACCCGATCCGAGTGATCCAAAGTTGGCGCATCTCGACGGATTAAATTTAAGTCGAGCGTGGATGCTGGAAGGCATTCTCTCTTCTCTTCCTGCTGATGATCCACGCCGTCCAGCGCTCGCGAGCGCAGCAGAAACGCATCGGCGCGCTGGGCTCGCGGCAGTGACCGGCGAACATTACGAGGGCGGCCATTGGCTCGGCAGCTTTGCGGTTTATCTCACGACGCAGCGCGGAAAAATTGAGAAATGACAAGCTGCCGTTTCCCGCGACGACTATGCGTTTATTACAGCTCGGCCGTCAGCGTTCCTGATTCTCGGCGAGGCGCTCCTCCCGACGGGTTCCAAGCGCGTCGCTGCCAGAAATCCTCCAGATCGTTTCGGCTGCCTCGAAAAATGTTGAGCTCTGCTTTTCTAATATTGGCGATACTTATGGGGTGAGAAGAACGCGGCAAGCCGCATTTACCGTCCCCGGTGTATTGCCACAGAGCCCAGTAATTCCACGGCGCCGTTGCACGCGGCTGTTTCGAGTAATTTGCAATCCAGAGCCAGCAATTGGTGAGCGTTTTTCTCTGTGCAGGAGTTACTCGCGCGCTATTCAAAACCTGCCCGAGATGGTATTCGCCCGAATAAATACCCGGATATACACCGGTGCGTGAGCGAATGCGTTCGACAAACGCGACAGCTTGTTCGGCGCGCATCGTTCCGCCTGGATAATGACCATTCTTTTCGAAATCGAGCACGAGCAGGACACCTGAGCTTGGTCGCACTGCGGAATCCGCTTGTGCCCAGGCATTGGAGACAACACTTAAGAAATGATCAGCCTGCCGAATTGGGTCACTGCCGTTGCCGTAGTGATATGCTCCCCAGAGCAGTCCCGCTTGTAGCGCCCCCATTTGCCGATCCAAATATTTTGCATCGCGAACCAAGGGCGGATACGTCGCTTCGTGAATTACACCCACGATGCCCTGACGTTTCATTGTAGCGAAATCGGGACGCATCATGTCGTAGTGGGAAAGATTCACTACGTTCGTTGCTGAAAAAGCGCAGACCGGAAGCGCAGAAAACAAAACTGCAACCCGCAAGATCGACGATCTCATGCCCATGGAAAATCGCACGGCACACATTGGGCAGTCCTGGCGAATTTGCAAGGGGAAGAATTTGGTTTCCGCAATTTTTTGCGCATCGCCTTCGCTACAAGGCTCAGTGTGACTCCAGATCGGCAAACTCGTTTATATTTTGAAAGAACTTTTCCTCCCGCTGTGTAACGGGTATGGCCCGGAGTTTTCCAACCGCGATCAAATCACAGGCCAGAGATTGCAGCGAAAAATCCGTGCCTGCCAATGCCTTGGCTGTTTCAATCGCAGCCTCTTGCGGATAAATTGCCGCCAGTGATTCGGCGCGATCACCGATCTTTGGTAGCACACCACGACCGGGCTCCATCTGAGCGCAAAGAGACTCAAGGTATTCGCTGCTCATCCACGGCATATCGATTGCGAGCGCCAGCAGATGACTCGTGCTCATTCGGTTCACGGCTGCGGCGAGACCGCTGAGCGGCCCGCGTGATGGTGCAACATCCGCGACGAACGTCACGTCGTGCGGACGCCATTTAGGATCAGTCCTCGCCGAAATAAAAATCTCGACTGGTTTCAGCTTACGCAGCAGTTCGACTTGATTTTGCCAAAGCGCACTTCCGCGAAACACAAATGTTGCTTTATCCGTGCCCATCCGGCGCGACTCCCCGCCCACGAGGAGAACCGCACTTAGGACATTCCGAATGGAGCGAAGCGGACTCGAGGCTGCAACGCAGCGGACGGAGTCCGCGAGGCCAGGCTTTCCATCCCGCGGCATTACCTCAAACTAATTTTGCGGGATCCCTCGACTTCGCTCGGGATGACAATTTCATCGAACACAATTTCCCATCTGTCAGAATTTTGGCCCGCAGACCGCCGCGGCCTTTCAGAAATTCCTGGGCACCCGGTGCAAATGCGCCATCCATCCAATAGCATGGCCGGCACTCTTCCATTCCGAGAAAACGAACGCCTTGCAGCTCGAACTCCTGTCCAATCAACTCGTTCAGATTGACCGCGCGTGTGATCACGTTGCGTCGTGCCAGAGAAGGCGAGCAGGGCTGAATTTGCATCGCGCTACAAAGTTCATCGAAAACTTCCAGCGAAAAGAAAGTGATCTGACCTTTGTAATCGTCTTTGAAATCGAAGTACCGATCACCGCGAATACCACGCCCAGCAATGCATTCTATTTCGGACGTTTCAATCATCGGATGCGTGTCGGGTTCGCGGCCGTGATGGCCAACAAAATTGTGTCCCGTGGAAATGAATAGATGACAAATTTCCATCGCAGCCATGCTACCATTGAGGCGCCTCAATTCACATGAAAGAAAGCGGCATCGGATCACAGAAAATCATTCGGCGAAAACGCGATGGTGAGCTCGAGTACTTGCCGGACGACCTAACGATCGAGGAGCCGCTGGAAATCCGCGTCGGACGCAAAACCATCGCCACTACAATGCGCACGCCCGGTCACGATGAAGAACTCGCAGCTGGGTTCTTACTTTCCGAGGGTATCGTGCACGGTCGCGATCAGATCGTGAGCATTTCAAGGAACACCGAGGATAGAGTGGTTGTGGAGCTTGCAGACGGCGTGAAATTAAAACTGAATTCGACGAAACGTTTCGGAACGATTTCCAGTAGTTGTGGTCTGTGCGGCAAAACAAACATCGACGCGATCCGGCAAAATTTCCCTGCGGTACGATCGACAGATATCCGGATTGATATTGAAACGCTGCTGTCGCTTCCCGAGACATTGCGCAACGCCCAAAGCGATTTCGCGCGCACAGGCGGAATTCATGCCGCCGGAATTTTCGGCGTGGATGGCAAATTGAAAATTGCGCGCGAAGATATCGGCCGCCACAACGCAGTGGACAAGGCAGTCGGACGCGCGTTTCTCGACGAGCTGCTACCATTGGAGAGACATCTTCTTCTAGTCAGTGGCCGCGCGTCGTTTGAAATCATACAAAAGGCGCTCGCCGTCGGAATTCCGATCGTGGCCGCTGTGTCAGCGCCTTCAAGTCTTGCGGTCGAGTTCGCGCGCGACACCAACCAGACGCTTATAGGTTTTTTGCGCCCGCCATCCTTCAACATTTACACGCATATTGACCGCGTGATCTTGTAACTCAGGCATCCTGCCTGATTCGTCAGACAGGCTGGAAGTCTGTGTTACTTCTGTGAGGCGAAAACCGATTCCGGGTCCCGAGCCGAAATTTTTCCTACCGCAAGCCAACCGAAACGGCTAACGAGCGCGCCCAGTAAAAATGAAATCGCCGCCAACGGGATCGCGCCGAAGAATCGCAGCACAAGAGGGAAGGGGCCGGTTAAGATTCCCCCGATCCGAATGAGCCAGCCCAAACGATGCTCGTGGATAGCCCGATCGGCGACTCCATGTTTATCGATGCTCAGCCAAACTAAGAGCACGCTTTCGACCGCAGCAGCAAAAAACCCGATCGCGTTGAACGGCGCGATTCGGTAACCGAGCAATTCCAGGAGCGCAGCAGCGGATCCTAATCCCGCCGTTCCGAAATGAACCGGCAGCAGCTTGTGATGCAAAAACCAGGCCGGTATCGCCGTCGCGCCGATGAGCACACCTGTATATGTCGCTAACAAAACTCCGAAGATCGCTGAACCAAAAACCAAGATTCCTGCGGCGATGCCGAGAATTTGATCAATTGCGCCAGCAAATGGATGGAATGCCTGAAGTTCCAGCGCGATCAAACCTGGAACGACACACATTCCGAAAGCGGTCAATATCCACGCGCCCATCGACATAACCGATTGCGGTTTGAATACTCGTAGCATGTTGATGAAAAGATGCGGCCGGCCTAAATCCAAAATTAGCAGAATCGTCGAGAGCACCGATGCAATCCCAGCGACGCACATTGCCGTCCGCGTAAGATCCAAGTCGTGAAATAGCAGCGCGCCAAGCGCGATCACCGCTGACATTCCGCCGAGGCCGCCTACAAAAAAGTAAATTGGAATCTCCCATGTCCACACCGGCGGCCTGACAACTGGCTGACCATAGTAACCCGGCTTCCGCGGGATCGGACCGCCGGCGACGTCCACACCGCGGCCGGTAACTGCGCCTCGTTGCCACGCGTCATCGCGCAACTTGTCCAGACGCGATTCGTTCATAAAAATTGGGCATCGCACGCTTGTAGCGTGCTGGTCGCCGCATTCTGCGGCGACGAACTCGGACCGCAGCGGCATTTATTCGACGCTGCAACAATGGTGCTCGATCGCTGCCCGTAAGTTCGTGAAGGCAAAATGCCTTCGCTAGCACGCAGAATGCGTGCGCTCCCCAGAGTTATCGACCGCCCGCTCATAAAAAGGCAAAGCTTGCGAGCGTTACCGCGATTGCACCGATGGCAGTCGCAAATGCAACCGTCCACGCGGCCTTCAGATGAATTGTCGGAACCTGTGGCTTTGGCGGAAGGCCGTATGCTTCGGGCTCGCCGAGAATCAGGAAAAACGCGTGAATGCCGCGTACTGACGTTTCCATCGGATCGTAAAGCTGTGCATCGTTGTAGCCGTGTTCTCGCAACTGCGTCACGCGTTGCGTCGCGCGGGCCCGCAAGTCGTCGAGCCGGCCGAACACGATCGATTCAGTCGGACAAACTTTCGCGCACGCCGGTGTGAGGCCGCTCTTTTGTCGGTCGTAGCAGAAGGTGCATTTGAATGCACCGCCGGCGTCGGGCAAAGGCTGGGGGCGCCGATCAATCACGCCAAAAGGGCATGAAACCACGCAATACCCGCAGCCATTGCAAACGTCGTCCTGCACAAAGACAGAACCGACTTCAGTTCGCACGATTGAGCCGGTAGGACACGCTTCGAGGCAACCCGCTTCCTCGCAGTGCTTGCAAACATCGGAAAGAAAAACCCAGCGGAATGGATCCTCTCCATCGCCGTTGCCTAACGAGTGAGAACCGACGACCTGATTTCCCTTTTGTCGGTCCTGCTCAAGAAACAGAACATGTCGCCAGGTGGAGGCGCCGAGATGTCCCGTGTTGTCGTACGAATTCCCGTACCACGTGAAGCCGTCATCAGGCACTTCGTTCCATTCTTTGCACGCGACTTCGCAGGCTTTGCAGCCTATGCATACGGTCGGATCAGTGAAAAACCCTACTTCAACATTTTCCTGCACATAATTGTGCCGGCGCTGATTCGTACTCTGGGTTCCTTCGCCGATCATCCTGTCTTGCCTTCTTTGCCGTGACTGCGCGAAAACTTTCCACCGCTTGGTGCACCGGGCGGCGGTTGTTCAGGATGTAAATTTGGTGGCTGGCCGGATTGCGGGGCGTAGCGTTCGATCCAAGCGAGAAAATCTGGTCCGCGTGGCAAACGACCAGGGATTATGTTGCAAAGAAGAGCCTTGCTCTCCATGATCGTGACATTCGGCTCCCCGGAAATGGCAACGAGATTATTGGCGGCGTTGCCGCGCAACGGGCCGGCGGCTCCAAAATGAAATGGGACCGCAACCTGATGCACGGTTTTACCGTTGAGCTTCATCGGCCTGATGCGGCGACTAACAAGAGCGCGGGCCTCGATCGCCCCGCGTAAGCTCACAATGCAAACGTAATCGCTATTGTTGACCTTAAGCTTGGTCGCGAGCTCGAGTGAAATTTCCACAAACATCTCCGGCTGCAATTCGGAAAGATGGCTGAGAAAGCGCGACATGCCGCCGCCGGTATGGTGCTCGGTCAAGCGGTAAGTGGTGAGAACAAACGGAAACCGCGAATCGCCTGGTGGCGCGAAACGGTTTTCAGCACGCGTGAACCAATTGACAACCGGGTTGGTGTCGCGCGAATAGAGCGGATTGCGCAGGGGCGATTCCAACGGCTCGTAGTGCGTCGGAAATGGGCCGTCCTGTAAACCTTTCGGAACGTACATCCAGCCCAAACCATCTTCGTGCAAGATGAATGGCGCGTCGCCACGTTGACCGTCAAGACCGGTCTGGTCCGCTCGCGGTCGATAATCGGGAGCTTTGTTTGCCTTGAAGTCAGGAACGTCGATGCCAGCCCACTTTTCCGATTCCCACCAGACAAGCTTCTTCCGTTCGCTCCACGGCTCACCATTCGGCTTCGCGCTTGCGCGATTGTAGATGATACGGCGATCGCTCGGCCAACTGAAGCCCCAGCCGTGTCCAAGATAATCCTTCGGCTTTCGCGCGTTCGCTTTGTTCACGCCGTCTCGATTGAAAACGCCCGAGTAAATCCAGCAACCGCAGGCGGTGGATCCGTCCGCTTTCAATTCGTTATAATCTGCTACTTGCGGACCGTGGTGGGCATTGCCTTGTCGATCAACGCCACCAAAGAGAATGCCGTCTGCACCACCGGCGTCAGCGCCCTCGGCTACAGGTTGCGTCTTCCAGCCATTGATCTCAGCAAGCACTGCCTCCATTTTCGGCTCGCCAAGTTCGTCCTCCGGATACCACCAGTCGAGCGCGCGCAGCGGTTCGTCCATCGGATCATTGGAGGCCCTGGCTTTAGCGATCAACCTCATCGCCAATTGATGAATGAACCACGCGTCCGACCGAGAATCACCCGGTGGATCGACTGCTTTCTCGCGCCATTGCAAAAGACGCTGCGTGTTCGTGAACGCGCCTTCTTTTTCCGCATAACCAGCCGCGGGAAAGAAGAAAACTTCCGTCTCGATCTCTTCCGTTTTCAATTCGCCGCGCTCAATTTCCGCAGAGTCGTGCCAAAATCTGGCTGGCTCGGTTTCCACCATGTCGCGAATGACAAACCATTTTAGTTTCGCCATCGACTTCCGTTGAAAACGCGAGTTCGGCGCGCCGACAGCAGAATTCTGTCCAATCAAGAACATGCCTTCCATTTTCCCGTCCGCCATCTCGTAGAGATATTCGAAGAACGAATGGTCCGCGGTAATTTTCGGCAGCCAGTTGTAACCGAAATCGTTTTCTACGGTCGCGTGTTTGCCGTAATAGGCTTTTAACAAGCTCACGAAATACGCGGGCGTATTCGACCAGAGCCCGGTCTTGGTCGTGTTTGTGTCGAGATATCTTTGCAACGTCTCCTCAGCACCGCCGCGCGGCATCGCCAGATAACCAGGCAAAATGTCATAGAGCGTGGGGATATCGGTCGAGCCCTGGATCGAGGCGTGACC
>DATDAJ010000090.1:0-6275 GCA_036525475.1 Candidatus Udaeobacter sp. | reverse complement strand
CTTCTCTCCAGACAAACCGATGCCGGTCGCATTGGTGAAGAAGCTGCTTAAAGCGCGAATCGCAGAGAACAACGCTCGAGCAAACAAAAACAGGAGAAAACCGTGAGCAGAGTCAGAGTTTTAGTCGGCACAAGAAAGGGCGCGTTCATCCTGACTTCGGATGGCGCGCGCAAACGATGGAAAGTCAGCGGCCCGCATTTCGCGGGTTGGGAAATTTATCACATGAAAGGTTCGCCGGTTAATCCCGACCGGATCTACGCGTCTCAGACAAGCGCCTGGTTCGGGCAAATCATTCAGTGTTCCGATGACGGCGGCAAAACGTGGAATCCGCCCGGCACAAAGCCGGAGGACTTGATGACGCCGGATGGGATGGCGAAGGGCGAAAGCAATATGTTCGTTTACGATGCTTCGCCTGAAACGGGGAAACCGCTCACAACCCACCAGTGGTACGACGGGACTCAGCATCCCTGGGAATTCAAGCGCGTCTGGCATTTGGAACCATCGCTGCACGATCCCGATCACGTTTACGCGGGCGTAGAAGATGCTGCCTTATTCCAATCAAAAGACGGCGGAAAATCGTGGCATGAATTCGCAGGACTGCGGGGCAGCGATACCGGTCCGAAATGGCAGCCGGGCGCGGGCGGAATGTGTTTGCACACCATTCTTCTCGATCCGAACAATCCGGAGCGAATGTCCATCGCAATCTCGGCTGCTGGCGCGTTTCGAACCGACGACGGCGGAAAAACGTGGAAGCCGATCAATCGCGGGTTGCACTCGCAATACATTCCGGACCCGAACGCGGAGGTCGGTCATTGCGTGCATCGGATCGCGATGCATCCGTCGCGCCCGAACACGTTGTTCATGCAAAAGCACTGGGACGTGATGCGCAGCGATGACGCGGGCGGATCGTGGCATGAGGTCAGTGGCAATTTGCCAAGCGATTTCGGATTTCCGATCGACGTGCATGCGCATGAGCCGGAAACGATTTACGTCGTACCGATCAAGAGCGATTCCGAGCATTACCCGCCCAGCGGCAGATTGCGCGTGTATCGCAGCCGGACAGGTGGCAACGAATGGGAAGCCCTAACGAAAGGTCTGCCGCAGCGAAATTGTTACGTGAACGTGTTACGCGACGCGATGTCGGTCGATTCGCTCGATCCTTGCGGCATTTATATCGGAACCACCGGCGGCCAGGTTTACGCCTCCGTGGATGCCGGCGACAAATGGAAGCCGATCGTGCGCGATTTGCCAGCAGTGCTGTCGGTAGAGGCGCAAACATTGCCATGATACGAGTGATTCTTCCGCCCAATTTGCGTACGTTGGCGCGTGTCGAAGGTGAAGTAGGACTTGAACTCAACGGAACGCTAACTCAGCGCTCGCTGCTGGATGCGGTGGAAGCGAAATATCCGATGCTGCGTGGGACAATGCGTGATCATGTGACGCAGCTTCGCCGGCCAATGGTCCGTTTTTTTGCGTGCGGCGAAGATTTATCTCATGAATCGCCCGATGCGCCGCTGCCTGATGCGATTGCGAATGGAGCCGAGCCGTTTCTGGTTATTGGAGCGATCGCTGGCGGGTAGCGTGGGAGGCTGGTCCCGAGAAACAAAGTCGCTGGCTGACTGGCAAGGTGGCGCGTGTGGAATTCCTGGCGCTTGCTCAAAAGAAAGAGTAACGCCAGGTCGCAGCGATTGACGCAAACACTTTCGCGCTCGGAAATCATGGGGCGAGATTCGCCCATCGGGCGTTGATGAAGCCTCTCGATACTCGCTAGAGCGGTTTCAAAAACTCTGTAGCCGTCGCGAGCATATGGCCCCGATGAATGGCGTGCCAGCCTCGCGGAATTTTCCGGCGGGCTTTCAAAAACCGGCCAATGTCGATCTTCCTTACCATATTGCTCGTGCAGTTCTTGGTCACTCCGGATGGTTCGATATCACTGATGTCGTTAGCCTGGCGGCCTTTCTCAACCTCGCGCCTTGGATTATCTAGCAACTGAGCGATCAAGTGTTGGCGACAGCCGCTGCGAACATGCACGAGATTCCTTTAATCACAACGATTGCGCTCGCGCTCAGCGCGGCGTTGCTCTCCGGATTAATCGCCAGGCGGCTCGGGCTTTCGCCAATCGTTGGTTATCTCATTGCCGGTGTGCTGATTGGTCCCTACACGCCGGGGGTTGTCGGCGACGCCAAGATCGCGTCCCAACTCGCGGAGATCGGTGTGATCCTGTTGATGTTTGGCGTCGGTCTGCACTTCAGCTTGAAGGACCTGCTCGCGGTGCGCGCGCTCGCCCTACCCGGCGCGCTCGCGCAAAGCACGGTCGCGACTTTCGCCTGCATGGCGCTTGCCGTGGCGATAGGGTGGAGCTGGCAACGCGGTTTGATTCTCGGCATCGCCGTCTCTGTCGCGAGCACGGTCGTCATGCTGCGGGCCTTACTCGATCACGGGATCGTCGAGACGGCCGAGGGACGAACCGCGATCGGCTGGCTGGTGGTGCAGGACATCATCACGGTGCTCGTGCTAGTGCTAGTGCCGGCTGTGGCTGCCACCGGTGGTGCGTCGAATATCGGCCACACCGTTGTGATTGCGCTAGGGAAGCTCGCGTTGCTTGTCGCGATCATGATGCTCGGCGGTGCGCGTTTCGTTCCGTGGCTGCTCTTGCGTGTGGCAAGGCTGCGCTCGACTGAGCTGTTCACGCTCGCCGTGCTGGTGATGGCGATCTGCGTGGCGACGGTGTCTTACGTGGCGTTTGGCGCTTCCATGGCGCTGGGCGCGTTCCTCGGCGGCATGGTCGTCGGTCAATCGAAGGTGAGCGATCAGGCCGGCGCTGATGTTCTGCCGATGCGCAACGTCTTTGCCGTGCTCTTCTTCGTCTCTGTCGGGATGCTGTTTGATTGGCGCGCGGTAATCGCAGTGCCGGGGCTGCTCATCGGCGTGCTCGGCATCATTCTTTTGGTGACGCCATTACTTGCCTTCCTTATTGTGATCGTTAGCGGGCACGCGATGAAAACAGCGCTCACACTCGCGGCCGGTCTCGCGCAGATCGGCGAGTTTTCGTTCATCGTGGCCGAGATGGCAAAATCCCTCGCCCTCATGCCAGCCACCGGTCACAACGTGGTAGTCGGCGCTGCCATTATCTCCATCGGCCTGAATCCTCTCATTTTCCGCTGGGTGCTCGCGCTGGAGCCGCGGCTTTCGAAATTATCTTGGATCACGACACGCAGCGCGAAACTCGGCGCGCGTGCGAACGTCATCGCGGCCGAACGTATGCAGGAAGATCCCGGCGCAATTGTCGTCGGCTACGGGCCTGTCGGGCAAACCGTCACGCGCTTGCTCGCGGAGTTCGGGATCAATCCGGTCATCCTCGAAACCAATGTCGACGTTGTCCTGGAACTCCAACAGCACGGAAAGCAGGCACTTTTCGGCGACGCTTCGCGACCGGAGATCCTGCGTGCGGCGCGGCTCGACGCTGCGGCTTATCTCATCGTGACGGTGCCACACGCGGAGATCAGCTTGCGGATCATCCAAGCTGCGCGCGAAGTGGCGCCGCTCGTGCGGATCATCAGCCGCGCCGAATACATCAATCAATCGGAAGCATTCGCGCAGGCCGGCGCGGCCATCATCCGCTACGACGAAGCGGAATCCGCCGCTGCGCTGGCGGAAGCGTTATTGCAAGATATCGACGTGCCGGCGGAGCGAATCGACGCAATCGTCAGCAAGATCCGCAATGAACTGGCGCCGGCCCGTCGCAGCATAACGAATGAAAGCTGAAGTCGGCTACCACCAGTGCGCGGCCACTGCCATCTCCGGTTGCGATTCGCGGTGCTTCGGCCGCAATGGAAATGCGGTCGCTCAGATTGTGCAGTCAACCGCCACGCTGCTGATAACCAGGAATCCCATCCGCATTTTCATCGGGAAGATTGAGACGACGCGATTCTGATGCGCAACGCTTCTGCTGAAGCGATGCAACGCAGCCCATTCAATGCTCTTCTCGTTCGCGCAGACGCCGAAAATGCTACACTGGCCTGCTCCCCTCCGCGACGCAGCGGCGTGAGATGGTGCGCGATAGAAGGTTCGAACCTGTGACTCCCTGCGTTTTCAGATCGCGTACGCACCGATTGCATCGCGGAGGCGGAATCGATATGCTCGGGCCCATGTCTGCAAAGACGGAATCAGACGCCGATGCTAAAACCGTCCCGAGTATCATGCGCGCTGAATTTCCGCTGCTCATTGGGTTTGGAACGGCCGCCATTTTTCTCGTAGTCGGAAGCGACTTGAACGAAGTCACTACGCATCCTTTCCCGCTGCTCGGCATCTTTGTCTGGCTTTTTGCCGTGATCCTTTGGTCGGCCATATGCGTGGTGCGGCATGCCGATTGTCTTGCGATCAAACTTGGCGAGCCCTACGGAACTTTGATCCTCACTCTCTCCGCGATCAGCATCGAGGTGGTAATGATTTCCACGGCGATGTTACACGGCGCGAACAATCCGACGCTCGGACGCGACGCAATCTTCGCCGTGATCATGATCGCGCTCAACGGCCTTGTGGGTCTGTCTTTGATGCTTGGCGGGCTGCGATATCGCGAACAGCATTACAACATCCAGGGTGTCAATGCCTACCTCAACGTTATCATGGCCCTGGCTGTGCTCGGTCTGGTGTTACCAAATTTCACTACTTCGACCAGCGGCCCAACGTTTTCCACCGAACAGCAAATTTTTTTCGCGGCGGTGTCGCTTTTGCTTTACGCGGTCTTTCTGCTCATCCAGACGCTGCGACACCGGGGCTACTTCCTGGATGTAAAGGAAACCACGACCAAGCATTCGCCGCATCATTTACCGCGGGTGCGGTCCACGGGGTTTCATGCACTAATGCTGCTTTTGTACCTGGCTGCCGTTATTTTCCTTGCGGAGAAATTCGCCGTTCCCTTGGACAACAGCATCGAGCAATTTCACATGCCACAGGCATTTGGCGGCGCGGTCATCGCTGCGCTGGTGCTCTCTCCGGAAGGACTGGGCGGGATCACCGCTAGTCTGCACAACCAACTGCAGCGTTCGATAAATATTTTGTTCGGGTCAGTGCTCGCCACGATCGGGCTGACGATTCCGGCAGTGCTGATGATCGGATTGCTGACGAAACGGCCGGTTGCCCTTGGTGTGCAAGGTGGCAATCTGCCTTTGCTGCTCTTAACGCTGGCTGTGAGCGTGGTTACGTTCACGAGCCGGAAAACCAACATTTTGCAAGGATGTATTCATTTCCTGCTTTTCGCCGTTTTCGTGCTGCTGATTTTTGCGCCTTAACAAACAAGCCGTTCGCGGCAGAGGACCCGCGCTGATCCTTATGTCGGTCTGTGCATCACGACGGCGTCCGGCCGTTGTTCAACGACCTTGAATCCAAATCGCTCGTAGAGACGCAACACCGGTTTGCCAGCCACGAAACTGACTGAGATCGTTGAGTGATTGGGATTTGCGCGGACCAATTGTGTCAGCAGAGCCGTGCCGATGCCATGCCTGCGGTGCTCAGGTTTCACCGCCAGTGCAAGCTCCGGCGACGCGTCAGATTTGTCGGTCGGTCGTCGGAGCCAGGCTGCACCCAGCAAAGCCCGATTTTTTTTGTCTTGCGCGACAAATCCCGTATCGCCGACGCGGCCCCATCCTTCCACGTAACGGGAAATCTCTGGGCGGCGTACGACATCACGAGATGGCGGCTCGTTTTTTCCGGCGGACGACAAGCCGTAATACAACATCTCCCAAAGAATGGGTTCATCCTGGCGTGTAAGCTGGCGAATCACGTAATCCATCGGAGCGGAAAACAGGCTTTACTATAGCCAGTGCGCGCAAACACGAAACTACAGAACTCTCACCAAGTTGACGCAATCATCTTCGTCCGCGATAAGTCTCACTGGACGAGCACGATGTGACGCGAATTTCCGTCCACCACAATCTCAAGAAATCAGAGTTGACGTGCATCCACTCCCTGCTAGTGTGATTGTCCCGCGCGAAGCGGGACTCCTTCACTTTGGAGTGCGTTCTACGTACATTTTGGGACTGCAAATTGGCTCAATTTTGTCCCGCTTAACCGCCGTAGCTTCAGCAAAAGCGGCCCATAGCGATCAAGATTGAGTTTTTTTGTCGTCTCGAATGTACGGAAGGGCTGGTTCTTTGACATCTACATACAGGGTAGTAAGAAATACAACTTTAAGAGCTGAGTCTGAAATCAAGCATCGTCGCATGACGATGAGAGAGTTTCAGTTATCAAAGAATCTCCCCCGAAAACATTCGGGG
>DATDAJ010000089.1:0-2699 GCA_036525475.1 Candidatus Udaeobacter sp. | reverse complement strand
TCATGCGATGGCCGAAATGTCCTTGTCGCACGCGTAAGAGTTCCGACCCGCGCCATGCTTGATGGATCGCTTCGATTTCCGCAGGTGGAGCAATCGAATCGAATTCCCCGGTTACGAATAGAATTCGCTTGGGATCGCATACCGGACGGCCGTGCAAAGGCGAGCTCAGATGAAAATGCCGCGCAACCAGAGTGCGTTCGATGTTTGCCTGGACCAGTTCGCGCCGAAGACGGCGCGCTGCCGGGCTGTGCCAGATGGCATGCTCGATGTTCACGATCGGCGACATTAACGCCACAAATCGGAAATCGCTTTCCACTAGTGCCAGCAATGCACCAATCCATCCGCCGTAACTAGTGGCTAGAACCCCAAAGTCTTGACAGCCGTGTTCTCGCAATGATTCCATTATTTGCCGCAGTTCGATGACGCCCTGGCGTAGTCCTTCCGCGTTCCGAATCAGATCCGGCGTAATCGCCAACTCGCCATTCCAATAACCAGTCGGGACACGCGAAAAGTGGTATGGCAAATGAACGAAACATGCGTTCCAGCCGAGTTGGTTGAATTTCTCTGCCCAGCGGTAGTAACCGGTCGGACTGGATGACATCAGGGAGTGCAGCAAAAACACTGTCGGCGCTCCCATCCAACGCCGCGCATTAGTTCGGAAGAAATCCGCGCGCGCGGTATTGTTTGCTGGAAAAGCAGTTTCGATCGGACTGCGCCATGACAGCGGGGCCATATTTGAATCGTGTTTGCCGTTCACTGTCGGCCTTGAATCGGAGGTACCGTTACCATCGATCTCTTGCGGAAGGACATAATATTCCTGCGGTGAGAGCCGCTCGCACGCGGTAAGGTAACGTTCCATCTCTTGTCGACTGTGCCCATTCAGCGGGTGGCGTCGATGAAGCCAATTGATCGATGCGCAAAGAAGCGAATCGACAGGTGTCGTTCTTACGCGGCGAATTTTGGAGCGCACAGACATATCTCCATCCGCATCCTGACGCGTGCCAGAGCGCTCCTGCGGCGACCGCGGGAGATCGTCTGTCGTGAGGCAAAATTTTTCCCGCAATTCAGCGTAAAGATTTTTGAAGGCGGCAGCCAGTTCGGATTCGATTCGTTCGCGCGCCTGAGATTTTTGCAACTCTGGAAAACAGGAAATCGGCTTTCCAAACGCGATCCACACCGGCGTGCGCCGGAACGGCAGCCACTGCTTTTTGGAATAGAAGCGATCCGTACCGAGAATTACGCACGGCACGACGGGAACATCGGCAATCTGCGCCAGTGTGGCTGCGCCCGGCCGGAGTGGCGCGCCTTCGAGTAAAGAGCGCACACCATCGCGAATGCCCCCCTCAGGAAAAAGGCCCACGATGCGTCCGCTCTTTAGCCGGTCGATCGCAGTGCGAATTGTTTTGAGATCGGCCCGGTCCCGCTCCGCTGGGAATGCGTCAATTGAGCGCAGGAGAATACCGAGCGCAGGTGGCCGAAAGAATTCGGCCATGGTCATCCAATCGATCTTTCGCCCCACCGGGAGCGAAATCAGAAACGGATCGAAATGACTGATGTGATTGGACGCCAGCAAAAATCCACCGGCGCGCTTTGCATTCTCTCGGCCAATTACCTGAATGCGCGCGACACAGCCAAACACGAATTTCACTAGCGACTTGCCAGCGTAATACACGGCCGTTTTCATCTGTGCGTTTCGAGTGTGCCGCGGCTTGTGCGCGACCGGAAAGTTATTTTTTCAGGCTGATTGAATTTTTGAACGTGGTATTGTGTTGCTGGTTCCAAACAGTTGTCGGTCAGAGTCTATGAAACCGAGGAGTCTTTCCACGGGCGGCAAGAGACGCTTTCCGCAGACGGACTATTTTTTTCATTCCGGTTTCGGTCAATGGCGCGGCCACTTCTGGTCTTCCGACGGAGAAGATAGATCTCGGTTCAGGAATCTTTTTGATTTAGGACGGGAATACCGTATCGAAGCGGCGCGGGAACGAGCAAGGGAGATGGCGGCTTTCGCCGTGATTGTTCTCACCTCGGCATGGCCCGTCGTCTACATGATTGTGACGGTCGTGAAGTTGCTCAGCAAAGGACGGCCGCTGGATTGATCGTCTCGCTGTTCGACTACTTATGCCGCGGTTTTGGCCAGAGAAATTCGTCGCGATACTCCGGCGACTTTTCTGGAGCGAAGCCGTGACGGCTCGTGTTTTCGGTCACTACGCGCGGCACGAGAAAGTTCAGAAGATAATCTTCGCCACCGGCCTTGGTACCGCTGCCGCTCATTTTGAATCCGCCAAAGGGATGCCGGCCGACGATCGCGCCCGTGCACGAGCGGTTGATGTAAAGATTACCAGCTTCCAGTCGCGCTTTGATGCGCTCAATGTTATCGGGGCTGCGCGAGAAAAAGCCGCCCGTCAGCGCGTAGTCGGTTCCATTCGCGACTTCGACCGCCTCGTCGAGATCGCGCACTTTCAAGACGCTTAGCACTGGGCCGAAGATTTCTTCGCGCGCGATGCGCATATTCGGCTTCACATCGGTAAAAATTGTCGGAGGAATAAAATATCCATGCGGCGGGAGTTCCTTTGCCTGGTAAGCGAGTGTAGCCTCTTTTTTCCCGGTCTCGATGTATTCCAGAATGCGCCGGTACGCAGGTTCATCGATAACGGGGCCGACCATGATGCCTGGTTGCTCGGGATTGCCGACTCGCAGAC
>DATDAJ010000088.1:0-4684 GCA_036525475.1 Candidatus Udaeobacter sp. | reverse complement strand
CATGGTGTTGAGATGGCTGGTACGAACTTTGACGAGCGCAAACTCGGCCGCGACAAAAAAGCCGTTCAGCAGTACGAGCACCGCAATAGCCAGTAGTTTGCCAAACGTCAACATGGGCGGGTCCCAGTGCTGCACTATCGTTTCGGCGATCGGGGCCAGAGCCAAGGGAATGGTTACAAAGTTCATCTGTAGCTGGACGGACGCGTCCGCCTAACGCGTCGCAAGCCGGTATGGCTACAATTTACCAGCTCGATTTTGTTACGCCAGGAATCAACCCTTGCGAAGCCAGTTCGCGAAAGGTTAGACGCGACATCTTGAACCGGCGAATGAAAGCGCGCCGGCGGCCGCTGACTTCACAGCGGTTCACCACGCGCGTGGGACTAGCGTCACGCGGCAGTTGCGCCAGGCCGGCGTAGTCCTTTTTCGCCTTTAGCTCGGCGCGCACCGCAGCGTACTTTTTCGCCGTTGTGCGCTTGCGTTCATTACGATTGATCCAGGCTGTCTTAGCCATAAAGAGCGCTGATTATAATGCCAGCCTCCTAATTTGCAACCGCGAACCGAGCAATGTTAGCCAAGCGCACCTGCGCGCCGCCGCTGTTTGACCAGCGTACTAGTGGACCGGCGAGCGCCGTCTCGAGCAGATGGGCGCTTCTGTTTTACCGCTTGTGTCCGGTTTAAGCTGTCTTGCAACACCTTCACCAGATCAACAACATTGGTTGGCGTAGGAGCAGCTGGCGCTTTTGCCGCAATCTCCTTATGCTGTGCCTTTTGTTCGATGATCTCCATCAACGCAGTTCGGTATTCATCCCGATATTTCTCCGGCTCCCATACCACACTCATGCTTTCGATGAGCGCCTGCGCCATTTTCAGTTCCTTCTCGGTCACTGCGGCGTTCGAACCGTTTTGCAAGATTTCGGCGCTCAGGATTTCGCTGGCAAAATGCATGAGCTCCAAAATTAGGAACAAGCCGTCGGGTTTTACGGCAGCCAGGTGTTCGCGATTGCTGATCACCACCTTGGCAATACCAATTTTGCCCGTTCCACTGAGTGCCTTGTGTAGGACTGCGTAAGCTTTCTCCCCGCCTTTTTGCGGCTCAAGGAAGTACGGCTTGTAGAAAAATTTCGGATCGACCTGCTCCAAATCAACAAAATCGGTGATATCGATCGAATGGGTTGATTCGATGCGCACCTTCTCGAAATCCTCATCCTTCATCACAACATAATGACCACGCTCGTATTCGAACCCTTTTACGATCTGGTCGGCTGGAACTTCCTTCGAGTCTGCCTCCGCCACTTTTTTGTATCTGATCGGACTGAGATCGCTGGAACGAAGCTGCCGGAAACTAAGCTTCTCCTCTCGCGTAGCGGAATAAACCGCCACTGGAATGTAAACCAGGCCGAAGCTGATGCTGCCTTTCCAGATGGGACGCATACGACGCAATGCTTTCCCATAGTGCTCTGCCTGTCAACCTTAACCGGTCCTCCGCCGCAACTCGTCTACCTCGTTGAAATTCCTTGCAACTCGGAGAAACGGTCTGATGTTGGCTGTTGAAATGAGCTTTCTTGCCAGCTTCATGAACTTGGCAGGGCCGGACTTGATCGTCATCCTGCTGATCATTCTCGTTCTATTCGGAGCAAAGAAATTACCCGAGCTTGCCCGGGGAATGGGTCAGGCCGTCAAGGAGTTTCAAAAAGCCAAGGACGAGTTCAACGACGAACTGCACAAGGCTGGAAAGTCTGATACGCAAGTTGCCAAGCATGACGTGAAACCGGCTGAGTCGACCGTCGCGCGGATTGACAACCAGGATGCTTCGAACGTCACCGCACCGCAACCGAGTGCTGCAGTCACTCCCGGCGAAAAGGCCGATCAGGTTTAGCTTTTCGAAAGCGACGCGAAAGGCGTGCGCACTCCTACAGCTTACGCCAAACAAAGGCAGCGTTCCGCGTCGATTTCGCACGAAGTGCTTTGGAGTGCGATGCGTCCTCGGATCGCTTTGACCGAGGTGAGAAGTTCTAATGTTCTGTACGTTTGACCGAACACGCAATTTACGGCAAAATCCCCGCTCGTTTATGTCTGAGCCAGATTTGCGTGCCCAAATCAAGGAGATGCTGGTCAAAAACCTGATGCTGCAGGTTACTCCTGAACAAATCGGCAATGAGCTGCCGCTTTTCGGTCCCGATGGACTGGGCCTCGATTCCATCGACGCGTTGGAGCTGGTTGTGAGTCTGGAAAAGACGTTCGGCGTGGGCGTTCCAAATTCCGATGTAGCGGGAAAAGCGCTTCGGACTGTAAACACGATTCACGATTATATTCTCGAAAAGCGCGCCGCGGCTGCGTAGATGTGCCAACCGCGCACTGCCGTGGCGTTTCGACGTGAACATTCTCTACGTAGAGAGCAGCCGCAGCTGGGGCGGACAGGAATATCGCACCTGTCTGGAGATTAACTGGCTCAACGCACACGGGCATCCAGCATGGTTGATCTGCAATCCAGAAAGCCAGGTCCACTCGAAAGCGTCGGAACTCGGCACGCGGCTCGTCACGATGCCGCTCCGCACCCGCGTTGACCCGCTCTGCACATTGCGCCTCTGGAAGTTTTGTCGGCAGAACAAAATCGATCTGGTCAAAACGTACAGCTCAAAGGATCACTGGATTTGCCTGCCACTTTTCGTTTGCGGAATTCCATTGAGCCGTGCGCGCTGCATCACGGATCCAATCGGCAGCCAACGTCGCGCCTTTGTTTTCAAGCACGGCTGTTCGCAGATCGTTGCCGACGCGTCGGTGATCAAACGCCAATTGGTGGAACAACACGGAATTGATCCCGCCAAGATTGAAGTCATCGGTTCAGCTGTCGATTTGAAAAAGTTCAAGCCTCCGCTCGATCGGGCAAAATTTCGCCGTGAAATCGGTCTTGGCGACGAAACCCCGCTCATAGGCAACATTGGCATGATTCGTCCCGACAAAGGTCAACTCGAGTTGGTCAAATCAGCGCCTCTTGTCTTGGAGAAATATCCCGATGCTCGTTTCGTGATCGTCGGCCAGGGCACCGGGATTTTGAAGCGCGGCATCAATGTGAGGAACGCAATCGATCGCGCCGGACTTGCCGACAAAATCATAATGACTGGCTATCGCTGGGACACGCCGAACGTATACGCGGCTTGTGACGTGATTGTTATTGCGTCGCTGCGCACCGAAGCCTCTCCAATTGTTCTACGTGAGGCTTTCGCCAGCGGAAGGCCCGTGATCGCTACGAAAGTGGGCGATATTCCAGAAATTGTTCGCCATCGCGAGAACGGTCTGCTCATTGAACCCGGGAATACTCAGGAATTGGCGTCGGCGATTCTGGAATTCATTTCCGATCCGGAACTGGCGGCGCATTGCGCAGCGAACGGTCTCCGCTACGCCACCGAAAATTTTTCGTTCGACAAAATGATGGACGCGAAGGTGCGCGCGGATCTTGCTGTTTTGCAGAAGAAAAAAGGCCGCGAGTCTCCTTCCCGCTCTTCGCAGGACATCACATTGTCGGGGAGCAATTGACCGCATCAATCAGCTGACGGAAGCGGTCAAATCTGCTGCGAACCGGCGCGAAGATTAGCCCGGGCACCTCGAGAGTTTCAAGGTCATCGTTCATTTTTGTTCTGGGGATGCTTTCACGTGATGAAAAATTCGAGTTAAATGGAGATCAAATCCTCGAGAATCTCGCGCATATGGCGAATCGGCAGCGAGTAATGTCCTTCTTCTTGGATGAATCGCGCTTTGCAATTCGGGAAACGGTTCGCGATTTCTTCCGCCAGCCGAACGGCGAAAGCGCGATCTTCTATTCCATGCCAGAGTCGCACAGGCACGTTTACATCTTCGACCGCAAATCCCCACGGCTCCGCGTAAATGCGTGCGTCGGCCAATACGCCTTCCACCGAGCCGCGCCAGGCGCGCCGTTGGCTTTCGAAAATCGCTTCGAAAGCTGCGTCGTCGCGCAAGCTAGCCGCGTCGCACGGGCGCAATAGCAGCATCTTCAAAATCAACGGACGGAGCCGGATCGGTGCGCGGAACGACAAAAACGGTCGGGCCAGGCGAAACAATTGCCGCAACAGTTGCGGCCGATTGCGATAAAAGGCCAGCATATGGCGATAGAGCGGCAGCAATCCTTTGAAGTCCTTCAGCTCAGCAAATGGAATCACTCCGCCTACGATAGCAATCGCACGCACCCGTTCGGGTATCGCGATCGCCGTCGCATACGCGTAGGGCGCGCCGCCAGAGATCGCGAGAATTCGGAATTCGCCAATCCCAACATTATCAACGAACTGTTCGACAAGCGACGGCCAGTCGCCCAGCTTTCGATCGAATTGCATGCTCGAGCCGCTGATGCCCGGCCGGTCCGGTGAAATAATGCGAACACCGAGAGAGCGCGCTGGTTCATCTGCGAGTTGCGCCATCGTGCGTGAACTCGGCCAGCCGTGGCAGAAAATCACGGGCACTCCGCTTGGATCGCCGTATTCCTGAAAAGCAATGATGCCGCCCTTATCGAGTTGAACGATCTGTTCTCTACTCATCTACAGCCCATCACATGTCATTATGAGCGAAAATCTCAGATCAATTTTACACCAGTCTCCCCAAGCGAAAATAGATCAGAGATGTTTGAAAGCCTGGCCTCATGCTTCGCATTTCGTTGCAGCGCTTCGCTTAACAT
>DATDAJ010000087.1:0-3463 GCA_036525475.1 Candidatus Udaeobacter sp. | reverse complement strand
GTCACCATTGACGTTCCTGAGCGGTGCGCGCCGGCAATGCAGATCGCCCTCCGCGTTTCGATATTACTTTTCACGCAAAGGCTTTATAGAACGACGACCCGCTGGATGCGTCAAGGCGATTGCGATGGCTGGGTCACTCGGCAAAATGTACATCGCAGAAAGTCGGGTCTACATCTACGTTTTACAATGATGCAGCGAAATGACGGCCGCGCGCCAGACGAAATTCGTCCGATCAATTTCGAGTTGAACGTCGCGCCGCACGCGAGCGGTTCGGTTCTAGTCTCCATGGGCCAAACGTGCGTGATCTGCGCCGTCACGATCGAAGAAGGTGTGCCGCGCTGGATGAAAGAACAGGGCGTGACCGGTGGCTGGCTTACTGCGGAATATTCGATGCTGCCGTACTCCACGCAACCGCGCAAACCTCGCGACGTCGTCAAAGGCCGCATCGATGGCCGCAGCGTCGAGATTCAACGCTTGATTGGCCGGTCGTTGCGCGCGGTGATCGATTTGGAAAAACTCGGACCACGCACGATCTGGGTGGATTGCGATGTCTTGCAAGCCGATGGCGGAACGCGCACAACCGCGATTACCGGCGCGAGCCTGGCGCTCGCCATCGCCTGCCGAAAATTCGTTAGAGAGAACAAACTCGTTGCGCCGCCGATGCAAAAGTTGGTTGCCGCAGCAAGCGCCGGTATTCTCGATGGCCAGGCGATCGTGGATCTGAATTACGAGGAGGACAAACTCGTTGCAGTTGATTTCAACCTCGTCGCAACCGAAGACGGCGACTTTGTAGAAGTCCAAAGCTCGGGAGAAGAAGCAACATTTACCGGTTCGCAACTGGATGAAATGGTAGCGCTCGGACGCAACGGCATCAGCGCGCTCATTGGCGCCCAACGCGCGGTCTTAGCCCGGATTATGGTGACCCCGCCGGAGTAAAGTAGCGCGAGCCTCTGGCTTGCGCGCCGTTTGAATTGCAAGCGGGACGCATGCGCTACACTACAACAAATGAAAAAGGCACTGATCACCGGGATTACGGGCCAGGACGGAAGTTATCTGGCTGATCTGCTGCTGGAGAAAGGCTACGAAGTCCACGGGATCATTCGTCGCGCCAGCACGTTCAACACTTCGCGCATTGATCATCTCTACGCCGATCCGCACGTTAACGACGTCCGAATGTTTCTTCACTACGGCGATCTCAGCGATTCGGTGAATTTGGTGAAGCTTCTTTACGAATTGAAGCCGGACGAAATTTACCATCTGGGCGCGCAGAGCCACGTGCGCGTGAGCTTCGATATCCCTGAGTACACTTCCGACGTCACCGGCGTCGGCACGATTCGCATTCTGGAAGCAATCCGGGAAGCCGGATTGCGTTCGCGCTTTTATCAGGCCTCGAGCAGCGAAATGTTCGGCAAGGCCCAGCAAACGCCACAAACTGAGAAGACGCCATTCTGGCCACGGAGTCCTTACGGCGTGGCAAAGGTTTTCTCATATTGGGCAACCGTTAACTATCGGGAGAGCTACGGCCTTTGCGCCAGCAACGGCATTTTGTTCAACCATGAAAGCCCGCGCCGCGGCGAAACTTTCGTCAGCCGCAAAATTTCGCGCGCAGTCGCTGCCATTAAACAGGGCATGCAAATGGAATTATTCCTCGGCAACCTGGACGCAAAACGCGATTGGGGATATGCACCGGAGTACGTCGAAGGGATGTGGCGAATTGTGCAACTCGGTGAAGGCGACGACTTCGTGCTGGCTACCGGCGAAACGCACACGGTGCGCGAGTTCGTGGAAGCGGCCTTCGCGCATGTTGATCTAGATTGGAAGCAATTCGTAAAACACGACCCGCGCTACGAGCGCCCGGCCGAAGTCGACCTGCTGCTTGGTGACGCGTCGAAAGCGAAGAGGATCCTCGGTTGGGAACCGAAAGTACGATTCGATGAGCTGGTGCGCATCATGGTCGACGCGGACATGGATTTGCTCTCGCATAACACAGTCAGAAAACACCTCGGCAAGCTGCCGTGAGGTGACGCAGGCAATCCTGCCTGCGAGCGATTCCCGAAGGAATGCAGACAGGATTGTCTGCATCACATGCAAACGCAGCCTAGCGCATCACAAATGGCGCCGTGTTTTCCGGTCCCATTGAATGACCTGAAACCATACCGGGAACTGCGCTGACGAGCGGCGCGTTCACGATCGTGACCGCCGCGCCAACTCCAACGATGTTGTACAGTTGTATGATATCACTGGAGCGCATCCGGACGCATCCGTAACTCGCGGGCGAACCGATTTTCCATTCCTCGGGTGTGCCGTGGATGTAAATGCCCCTCCGAAATGCGTTGGCATTTTGCGCTTCCAGTCCACGCAACCACAGAATCCGCGTCACGATCGGATCACGACCAGGCGAATTGATCAGGACGATTTCGCCGGTGCGCCGCCGACTCTTGAATACCGTGCCCGGTTGCGCATTGTCGCCAATTTTTTCCGCTATTTGCAAATTGCCGAGCGGCGTAAACCTGCTGCCTCGCCAATCGCCAAGACCGAACTTGGAGGTGGAGACGGGATAAGTGGCCATGAGGCTGCCGCGATCAAGGAGCGCCAACTTTTGGTCGCGTGTACTGATCACGATGTGGTGCCGCGTGTCTGGCGCCGCACAAGAGCCGACCAAGAGCGCGAAAAGCACTGTGATCCACCGGTATGGATGAATCGCCCTGCGTTCCGTTTCATTTCGCGTTCCCGGCGCGCCCGGCGGTCGCGCCCTACCTTTATCGATTGTCATGCGCGATTAAACCTGAAGAATTGCTCCGCGGTTTCGGTAGTTGCTTCAGAAATTTCCTCCAGGGAAACACCGCGCGCTGCCGCGATCGTTTCTGCCACGATGCGCGTATGCGCAGGTTCGCAGCGCTTTCCGCGAAAAGGCGCGGGCGCCAAAAACGGGCAATCGGTTTCGACCATAAATTTCCAGAGTGGGATTTCTGCCGCGACCTGTCGCACGGCTCGGCCGTTTTTGAAAGTAACAATTCCGGTAAACGAAACGAGGTGGTCGAGATTGAGAACCTCATTCGCCTGATCGAGAGAGCCACCGAAGCAGTGAAAAACTCCGCGCACGTTGCCCGCATAAGGGCGCAGTACCTCCAGCGTGTCCTCCCACGCGTCGCGTTGATGAATCACGACATTGAGCCCAAGCTCAACGGCCAGGTCGAGTTGCTGCTGGAACAAACTCGCTTGTTTCGATTTGTACGCACCGTCGCGAATTTGCGCTTCGATTTCTTCATCAGTCTCACTTCGCAGAGCGGTCATGACCTGCACCTGATCTTCCTTAGCCACTCTTTCACTCGCCAAGCGGTGATAATCCAGGCCGGTCTCGCCAATCGCCACGACCCGCGAGTTCTTCGCCAGGTCGCGCAAGGGCGTAATCACATCCTCCTCCGCCTCCTCTGCGTGGCTGGGATGAACACCAATCGCCGCG
>DATDAJ010000086.1:0-2618 GCA_036525475.1 Candidatus Udaeobacter sp. | reverse complement strand
TGGCGCGCGAACGAAAATGATAATCAGAGATGTTTCGTTTCGCTCAACATGACATTGGTCGTCACGCCGGCGGTCTGAGTTCCGACTGAAAATTGCGCGTGATCAAACGTGCACCTTTATCGAAGCTCAAATACGCCCATGCCCATTGGAAGAGCACAAGCAGCCGATTGCGGAACCCGACAAGGAAGATGATGTGCACGAATAACCATGCCAGCCACGCGGGAAGCCCGCTGAGATGAAAAAATTTTAGATCCGCAACGGCTTTGTTCCGGCCGATCGTAGCCATGCTTCCCTTATCGAAATATCGAAATAGCTTGGGCTTTTCGCCACGGATCATTCGCAAAATACTGCGAGCTGCGTGGCGCCCCTGTTGCATCGCCACGGGCGAGACCCCCGGCAAAGGCTCTCCAGTTTGATGCGGAAAATTTGCCAGGTCGCCAATCACCTGCACTTCCGGATGTCCCGGAATGCTGAGGTCGTCATTCACAATAACCCTGCCAACACGGTCAACCGGTACGCTGAGTGTTTTCCCGACGAATGACGCAACATTGCCGGCCGCCCAGATTTTCACGCGGCACGGAATAAATTCGCCGTCCACTTGCACACCTTCCTCGGTAATGTTCGTCGCGCGTGCGTTCGTGCGCACTTCCACGCCGAGCTCGAGCAATTGTTTTCGCGCGCTCTCGGACAAGGCCGGCGGATACGCGGCGAGCAGGCACGGCGAGCCTTCGATGAGGATCACGCGGGCCTGCGATGGATCGATGTGGCGAAAGTTTTTGGCGAGTGTGTAGCGCGAGATTTCCGCGATCGCACCCGCCATTTCAACACCGGTCGGGCCACCGCCGATGACAACGAACGTCATCGCCGCCTTGCGCGCCGCTTCGTCTTCAATTTTTTCCGCGTATTCGAACGCTAAAAGGATCCGTCGGCGCAGCTCAACCGCGTCTTCAAGACTTTTTAATCCCGGCGCAAGTTTTTCCCACTCGTCATGTCCAAAGTAGGAGTGCCGCGCGCCAGTGGCGAGAATGAGATAGTCATAATCAAATACCCGATCTTTCGTTCTTACTTTTTTGGCTTCGACATCCACGGACTCGACCTCGGCGAGGATGACTTCGACGTTTTTGCAGTTGCTCAATATCGCGCGCACGGGGGCGGCAATGTCTGCGGGCGAGAGCGCCGCTGTTGCCACTTGATAGAGTAAAGGCTGAAACAGGTGGTAATTTGTGCGGTCGATTAGCGTCAGACGCACATCTTCACAGGCAAGCTTCTTCGCTGCCTCAAGCCCGCCAAAACCTGCACCGACAATGATGACCTGCGGCTGTTTACGTGCGGGAGAATGCATCCGACAAATTGTAGGGCGTTTGATCCGCTCGCGCCAGCGAGACAGCCCTTCGGGCAGCCCGTCCCTCCATTCTTTGAACCCCGAAAGCATTCGGGCCTGGCACAGACGCACTACAATAAAGCGTTTGTCATTGCGCTTGGCCGAATTAACTTTGCCGCCGTATGCCGAAGTCGATTGCACGCAGCAAAACGCGCAAAGCAGTGGCGAAACGCTTCAAGATTACTGCCCGTGGAAAGGTCCTGAGATCACGTTCCTCGCGACGCCATCTATTGTCGACGAAAAGCGCAAAGCGCAAACGCCGGCTGGGCAAAGCAGCGCGCGTCGACAAGACAGATGTCGCGAGAATAAAGGCTAATCTTCCTTTCGGCTGACACGACTGTAGCTTAGTAACGAAAGTCTGGCGGCGGCGCGATCTCTCCCGCTGCTCTTTGTGTTCGGATTGTCGTGGTCGTACTTATGGTCCCCACGCCATACCACTGCCGAGCCGCTTCCAATGAATCAGGCGCAGGCTCGGGGCTGTAAAGATCACGCCGATTGACAAGCGTTGTACAGGATGTCGCCGCAACGAAAACAGAACCAAGCAAGAGGAACGCGAGCCATTTCACGCGCTCGATGCAAACAAAAGTGCAACGCACTGTCAAGGCGTTGGTTCCGGGTTTGAGTCCCGGCGGACACACTCCCTTAAAATGGGAATTTACCTATGAAAATAGGTAACTCGTCGAACGCGCACCGAGCCGCATCAAAACGCACGAATTGGCAATCTATTTGCCAAGTGTGCGTCAACTGATCTCGCGGTAACTTCTCCTCCGGCGGTTGTTTTGTCCTGCTTCGAAAGAACGGCGTGCACAAAGTTTCAACACGCGATGACGAGATTTGTCCGACGAGCCAATTACTTGGCGGTAAATGGACTCCTTCGGCGACAATAAAATCGCACGGCTGCCGCTCTTGTGACGATCATCGAAATCAGACCATTCAGGAACGGCTGGTAAGTATAAGAATCCGTGATATCGGCGGGGCAAACACGGCCTTGGGTGATGGTGCCTTCGGTAACAACATACCAGCAGAAACGAATCAAACTCGGCAACAGGGGAACTTGAACCGCTCCCGAAGACATTGTTTGTTCCAACGGGGTTTACCCTGCGCAGGGCTGTGGTATTTATCAATTCGACATAACTATTTGCGAGTTTCTTGAAGCCAAAACACTCCAAAGACTCATTGACCGACAACAGCGTCATCTGCGTTGCCGGTGCGCATCGCTCGGGCACCTCGATGCTCG
>DATDAJ010000085.1:0-3588 GCA_036525475.1 Candidatus Udaeobacter sp. | reverse complement strand
GCCGGCACCGCCCAAGACACATATGTCGATCAATTTAACGTGTTGGGCTTCGTCCCGTCGTCCAAGCGGTTTAAACACGACATTCAACCGATGGACAAGGCCAGCGAAGCCATTCTGGCGCTCAAGCCAGTAATCTTCAAATACAACAGCGACAAGAAAGGCAGGACGCAATATGGTTTAATCGCCGAGGAAGTGGCTGAGGTGGCTTCCGACCTCGTCTTCCGCCACAACAATGGTGAGATCGCGACCGTGCGGTTTGAGCAGATCGGCGCGATGTTGCTCAACGAGTTCCTAAAAGAGCACAAAAAAGTGCAGGCCTTGGAAGCGACTGTCGCCAAGCAACAAAAGGGAATGGAGATTCTCACGGCTCAGCTGAAAGAGCAGGCCGCGCAAATCCAAAAAGTGAGCGCACAGATTGAGATGACCAAACCTGCATCGAAAGTGGTCGTGAACGAACCTTAGCTGTTGTTCATCACAACTACGGACTTATAGTTTGCCTCTGATATGAAAAGGATGCTCGTCCTTTCGACGTTCATCTGTTTTGCCATGATTTGCGCCTGCCAAAAACAGGATTCGGCAGCTGAAGCGCAACTTGCTCAACAGAAAGCTGAACTGGACGCACGCGAGAAAGCACTGGATGAAAGAGAGAAAACATTGGATGAAAGGGAAAAAGCCCTGGCGAACAGCCGTATCATTCAGTCGCGGCAGCGGGCTCGCAGCCCCGCGGAGGTGGAAGCGGAGAGAGAGAAGCGATTACAACAGCTCCCTCCGGAGCTTCGTGCGCTGATTCCAAGCCGCGAGCAGATGAACTCTGCAAGGCTTGCAAAAGAGCGGGAAGCTGCGCTTCAGGGGCAGACGCCCGATCCCGAGCAGGCGAAAGCCGAAAGAGAGCGGAGAATACAACAGCTTCCTCCCGAACTTCAGGCCCTCATTCGTGATCGTTCATTACTGAATGCACCCACAGATGAAAAAGGCACGGCAACAGCAGATCGAGCGGAGCGATTGCATCGTCTCGAGGAGGAACGAAGAAAAAAGATGAACGCGATAGCATCTCCCAACGCAGAGTCATCTGATACCCAGGCCGGTTCGCCGTCTCCCTCGCCCACGCCGGAATAAATCCGATCCGCTAATCGCAGTTCCACACGAAAGCGAGGATTTCGAGGCGTTGATTCCAAAGGTGGATTGAAATCTATAGCCGCCTTGGGGAATAATAGCCAGATGACCGCTCGCGAGCGCGTGGCGCACCTTCTGAAAGCCTGGCCAAAAATTTATCCAAATGCGCATTGCGAGCTGGACTTTCGAAATCCGCTCCAGCTGCTTGTAGCGACCATTCTCTCGGCGCAATCCACAGACAAACGCGTCAACATCGTTACGCCAGCCCTGTTTCGGAAATACCGCACAGCGAAAGATTATGCGGACGCGCCGCTTCCCGAGTTGGAAAGCGCGATCAAGTCCACGGGCTTCTATCGCAACAAAGCGAAAAGCATTCGAGGCGCGATGCGCGAAATCGTCCATAAGCACGGCGGGAAAGTGCCCGAAACAATGCAGGAATTATGCGCGTTGCCGGGCGTTGGCCGCAAGACTGCGAATGTGGTGCTGGGCAACGCCTTTCATATAGATGAAGGGATCGTGGTCGACACGCACGTGATTCGCCTATCGCAGCGCCTTGGCCTAACGAAACAAAACGATCCAGTGAAGATTGAGCTTGATTTAATGAAGCTCGTGCCGCGCGAGCATTGGACAAACTGGAGTCATTGGCTCATCTGGCACGGGCGCCGCCGTTGCTATGCGCGCAAGCCGGACTGCAGCCGATGCGAAGTCTTCGAACTCTGTCCCAGCGGCAAGATCTTCTTGCGCACTGGCAAGGCGCTGAAGCCCCCCGAAAATGCTTGAACCGTTCGGTCGCGATGGGCAAGATCGCGAACCACTTGAGAACGCTCGCGATCGCCGTTCTTATTTTGCTGACTGCCAGCGCCTTCGGCGCCGCGGAAGCGCCGGAGCTTCAGCAGTTGCGAGGCCAGCTGAAGAAAGCTCAACACGCGGAAGACAAGCCCGCAATCATTGAATTGGGCCGGCGCATTGTCGCCATCGCTCCGAACGATGCTGGGACATGGGACACGCTCGCGCAAACGCAAGTCGAAAGCGAAGACCTCGATGGCTTGGAGCGTACGCTCGATCAGTGGCAAAAAGCATCACGGCGACCGCCCGCAGCGGTCGAAGATTTCCGCGCCGGACTGTGCTTCAAGCGCAAGGATTATCAGTGTGCCGAACAGCACTGGCTTGCGTTCATCGCGACGAAACCGCCGCGAACTGACATTGCGACCGATTACGACAACTTGGCGGAATTATGCGCAGCGCAGTCGCGTTGGGCGGACCATGCGGCGTACCTGACGAAGGCTATCGCGGCACAGGACACGGCTGCGCGCCGCGTGCGGCGTGCGGTCGCATTCCTGCGCCTGCATAACTGGGACGCCGCTTACGGCGACATGGCGAAAGCGAACAAGATGGATGCCACCAATCCAGAAGTGAAGGTGTGGCTTCCGGAATTCGAGCGATTACAAAAATTCCTGCCGCAAATCAAACCACTCGATGCGCAGATCGCAAAATCACCAGATGACGTCGCGCTGTTGCTTGAACGTGCCCGCGTTTTGATTCTCGCCGGCCGTCCGTTACTGGCGATCGATGACGCCGAACGCGCATTCAAACTTCAGCCCACATCGATGCGCGCACGCATCGAACTAGCCGAAGCATTGCTGGATGCAGGCCAACCCGAGAACGCGGCAAAATTAGAGGTCGACAGGTATCTTCGTCGGGGAGAAGACAAGCATGTTAGCGATGAGGCATTGCGGGAACTTGGAACGCTGGACACTCGTTTATCAGCGAATCCCAATGATGCTGACGCGCTGATTGCGCGCGCTAGAATTTTGAGAGACCTGCGTCAATTCACGCTCGCGCTCGCCGACGCAAATGCCGCGCTGGCAATCAACGATAAATCGGCAGCCGCACACTTCGAAGCGGCGCAAGACCTGGACGGTCTGGACCGGCAAAAGGAGGCGCTGTTGCATGCTCGCATCGCCACGGAGTTGGATCCTCACAATTCAAACATCTGGCTCTTTCGCGGCGTGCTCGAACGGCAGCGCGCCGATTTCGCGGGAGCCGTCGCGTCACAAACGCACTCAATTCAAATTAGTGAGTCACTGGCCGCATTAAGCGAACGCGAGCAATGCCAACGCCGCATCGGAAAGACAGCCGAAGCCGACGCCGATCTGCGCCGGATACAACAACTGGCGCCACAAAGATAGTGAGAATGACTCGGCGAATCGGAGAAACGGCGAAGGGGGGAAGGTGTCCGCGTCGCGCCAACGGCGCAGCATTCATCGGTAGCCTGGGGCAGCGTCCCAGGATAGATGAAGCGAAAAGACCGAGCGCTGAAAGCGCGACTCACTCCGGGATTGAATCGCGCCTTCAGCCCTTCATTGATAATTGTCTGCCCGGATTTCCTGGGGCGTTGCCCCAGGCTCATCTGACCAGAGCGCAGTTGGCGCTAAAAAGATGCCGACGCATTCTCATTTCTTTCTGTTGTGTTCT
>DATDAJ010000084.1:0-4567 GCA_036525475.1 Candidatus Udaeobacter sp. | reverse complement strand
GCTTGCTAGACCAAAGGTTTTCGATTTGGTGATTTCCATGGATACACAACTTACTTGGTACGGTCAGTCGGCTTTCAAGATTGTGACCCCAAGCGGGAAAGTTCTGCTCGTCGATCCGTGGCTTTCGAATCCTGTTTTGGAAAATGCCAAGGCTGAAATCGCCGCGCTCAAGCATGTCGATCTCATCCTGATTACGCACGGTCATTCCGATCACGTCGGTGACGCGGTCGACATCGGAAAAAAGACGGGGGCAAAACTGGTGGCGACCTTCGATCTAGCCGACGCGATGGTGAAACATCTCGGTTATCCGGCGGACCAGGCGGAAACGGACACGGTTGGTCATTTTGGCGGCGAACTGACACTGCTGGATAGCGAAGTAAAAGTCGCGTTCGTTCGCGCGCATCATGGATCCGGTGTCGCAGCTGATGAACGCCATGGGCTGCGTCATGGCGGTGCACCGGGAGGTTTTGTTATTACTATTCGCGGCGGACCGACAATTTATCACACAGGCGATACAGATTTGTTTTCCGACATGGCGCTGCTAACGCTTTTCCACGACATCGATGTCATGCTCGTTTGCATAGGCGACCATTTCACGATGGGACCCAGTCGTGCGGCAGAAGCCGCAAAGCTGGTCAAAGCGCGGACGGTGATTCCGATGCATTACGGAACTTTTCCGATTTTGACAGGAACACCCGAAGCATTTGGCCGGGAACTGAAAGAGCGCGAGGCAGAGGCGGAATTGCGGGTAATGAAAGTCGGCGAGACGGTTTCGCTGGGCGGAGCTTAAAAAAACTTAAGACGCCGCAACAACCTCTAAATCGTTTTATCCGTCACAATTACCGTTTCGAGGTGTTTCGATCAGCGGTCCGTTCATACGGTCGCGCTAAAACATCGCACCGAATCGAATCAAAATGTCGGGCTTAACAACTATCATGACCTCAGCGCAACCGGTCTCCTCGGAAAAAGAGCCCTTTAGGCGACGCATTCCGAAGACTCTCAGGAATGCCGCAGACAGACTGGTCGATTCGTTAAAGGTCAATTCGGTCTCCGAGCAGGTGCGGCGTGGTCGGCGGCTCATGATTAAGCGGCGCACCGTATACAGCGAGCCGTTAGCAGAGCTGGCGAATGTGTACTTTCGCATGGCCGGGATACCGATTCGTTTCTGGGCGAAAATCGGAGACTGGCGGCGGTGGGAAGTGGAATCCTTCAACATGTTGAACGGCGATCGGTTTCATGCACGCGCTTCCGGCGCGAACACAATCTGCGCCGACAAACTGCCAGGCAGGAGTCTCTCGGACCATTTGAAAGAGGGCACACTCACACGAGAAATGATGGAAGCAGCCGGTAAGGAACTCCGGCGAGCGCATCAGTTATGGAGCGATGAGTTCCGCGGCCCGTGGTCGCATGGGGATACAGGCACGAACAACGTGCTCTATGACGAGAAGACTGGCCGCGCGCGACTGATTGATTTTGAAATTGTCCACGACAAATCGTTGCCCACGAAATCGCGGCACGCAGATGACCTACTAGTTTTCCTTTTGGATTTACTGGCGTTAGCGCCGAATCGGCAATGGCTTGCTCTGGTATTGGCGTTCCTCAATGCGTACGACAATGCGCCGGTCATTGCGCAATTGAAGGATCAACTGGCAGTGCCAACAGGCATGGCATGGATTTGGTGGGGCGTTCGAACAAGTTTCACAAATCCCGCGAAGGTAAAACGGCGTCTCCAAAAGCTCGCAGGCGTGGTGGTTGATCTGGAATATTACCGCACGTTCGCGGCCGAGCGGGCGCGCAAGACGCGGCGGGCTTCAATCACCTGCCACGCAACCAGGCCCGGGATTCCGAGAAGCAATTCGCGCACCCGCGCAATCAAAGAGAGTGCGAAAGCAGCGTCACCAGGAATACCGAGCAAATTGCCAACGATGACATAGCCGCCCTCCTGCACTCCGAGTGCGCCCGGCACGGGAAACACGAGCGAACGGATCGTCAAAACCATGCTTTGAAGGATGACGGCATTGACGAACGTCGCGTGCAATCCGAGCGCGTAAAGAGCTATCCAGATTTCGCCGGAGCCGAGTATCAGTGACGCGGCCGTCCAGGCGCAGCATCCGACTACACCTGATCGCCGCGCATACTGTGTTCGAATCGCCTCGTCAAGAGTGTGTCCGCTGTGCACCAGTGAATGCCAATCGTCTGCATTCGCCACGCGGGAAATCATCTTGCCGATAAAGCGAAACATTCCCAGCCGTTGGACGACATAAAACCCGATGATCGCGAGAACTCCGATCACTGCTCCGATCAGTGTTGGGCGGACAAAGCTCTGGTGTCCCGTCGCGGTAACAATCAACGCCAATCCTAAGAGTGTAAAAACAATCTGGACGAAAACTCCCAGAGTAATGTCCACGAGAACGCTCGCTGCCGCCGCCGAGATCGAGGCGCCGCGTAGCGCAGCAAGCCGCGCCCGAACGACGTCACCACCAACGCTAGCAGATGGCACCAGCGTGCTAACCGATTCGCCAATCCAGCGCATCCAAAACAGTTCCCAAAGCGAAAGACGCTCGGATCGCGGAAAGAGTGACCACCATGCAAGCGCGTCCAGCAACACCGGGACCACAAGGTGATAAATTACGACCGCAGCAATCCACCAGCCGGCAGAGGCGAACGCCGCCATAACCTGCGGCGCACCCTGGTGGATAAGCAGGAACGTGAATAGCGCGGCGCCGGCGGCGACGAGCAGGTAAAACACAATTCGGATTCTTTTTCCACTTTTCATGCGATACAGTTCGCGCCTGCGAGCTGACGCGGGTGCAGCGACGAATTGTGAATTGTAGGGCAACCGCTGCGGTTGCCAACTTGCTAACGGCAGGCGGAACGACTACCCGCCAATTTTAACTGGGCAATTCTGCGCAGGCTGGGCTGAAGTCGCTAACGCAACAGTCCTTCGTCGAACAGACTTTCCGAGAAGCGTGCACAACATAAGCCAAACAATCCCGAAAAACATTGCCGCGAGCACATCAGTCAAAAAATGTGCACCGAGGGCGATGCGGGTGAATCCCACCAGGAGAACCAGTGCCGCCGCGCTGAAAATGCAGAGCAAGCGTAAATGGCGCCCCTTGAGCGCTGGCAGCACAAAAAGGAGAATCTGGCCGTACAACAAAGTAGCCCCGATGGTGTGGCCACTGGCAAAACTGTAACCAGTCCAGTCCACGAACGCGCCTTCGACAAAGGGACGCTCCCGATGCACAGCAAACTTTAACCACTCGTTCAAAAGCATCCCACAGGGCACGGCGATTAGCAGCGTCACGAGAGATGGCCACCATCGCTTCCACACGAAAAACAGTACCAGCACAAACACCATGATTCCTATCGATTTGCCCGAACCGAACTCAGTCAACGCGTGCAGCACGCTCCCGAATGCGGGAGTAAGCCGGTCGTGAAACCATGTGGCGATTCCCTGATCAGCGCTCTGAAGAGGATTCGCTAAACCCAGCAGTGCCGTGGGAGGTTCGATGGAAAAAACGGCGTTTATCACAGAAAAACGGACGAAGTCTACGGCGAATTAAGTGCGAGTCAAACGATGGATTGAGGCCAATCGCGGTGGCGGGTAAAGGGTCGCGATTGGCTACGGCCATTTCGCGGGTGCGACTTCCGCCTAGGAGCCTCAATCGAAATATTCCTTGCCAAAATGGTTTCCCTTCGATACATCGGGTTCACCTTCTCCATCCGATATGTCGATGTCCAGATCGCTTTAGCCTGTGAGAATATTTCGAAACCTAGCGATACTGTTTGCCTTTGGAGTTGCGTCGGCTGCAGCGGGGCCGGCGGAAGTTATTCTTCAGCCTTCCCCCAAGCCGGCGGACGAAAATTCACACAATCTCTTTAACTACGAGACGACGTACACGTTCCAGAGCGATTTTGAGGAATCCAAACTTGGTCATGGGGATTCGCTTTACGACGATTTTAGTTACGACCACCGATTTTTAATCACAGGCAAAGTGTACTTTCGGGCCGGCATCGAATACGAGCGTTACGATTTTGGCGGGAGCAACAACGGACTGCCTGATCATCTGCAGGGACTGTATGGACATCTGGCGCTGGAGTACGTTGTGAAGGACTACCCAGGGGCAGCGATCGAACTGGATCCTGGATTTTATTTCCAAGATCAGATCGGCGAAAAGAATTTCGATGTCCCCGGCAAAGTGTATGTGAGCTTTCCGCTAAAAAAAGACAAGATTTTCGCCACGGTCGGTTTCGGCTGGGGCCAGTTCCAGGATCCAATTGTCGCCCCCGGCGGTGGTATCACCTGGCTTATTAACGACAAATTGCGTTTGCAAGCTGTCTTTCCAAAACCAGCGCTGGTGTATCAGCCAAACGACGACTGGGACATACGAGCAATAGGCGAACTTGGCTTTCTTGGCGCCCGGACTGACGACGTAGTGACAACCGAGCGGAAATTACAAGTGCATGATGCTGTGGTTCAATACAGCGAATATCGCGCCGGTTTGCAGGTACGATATTCTGGTCTCAAACCGTTTAAGCTGATTGTGGGCGCAGGCTGTACAAT
>DATDAJ010000083.1:0-4543 GCA_036525475.1 Candidatus Udaeobacter sp. | reverse complement strand
GAATAAATTGAATACATGATCGTTTCGTCGAGATCTGCGTCTGCATCAACGAGCATCGCGTTTTTGCCGCCCATCTCACAAATCACCCGCTTCAGTTCGCGCTGACCAGGTCGGGTGATTCCGGCCGATTCCCAAATCTTCAATCCGACTTCACGCGAACCGGTGAACGCGATCAAATCGACGTCTTTGTGATCGACCAAATGCGCTCCGATCACTGACCCGTGCCCCGACAAAAAATTGAGCACGCCGGGCGGAACACCTGCTTCCTCAAAGACCTGCATGAGCATGGCGCCGCAGACGATCGATTGCTCGGATGGTTTCATAATCACGGCGTTTCCAGTAACAACTCCCGCCGACGCCATCCCGCAGAGAATCGCAATCGGAAAATTCCACGGCGCGATTACGAAGGCCACGCCGCGCGGCCAGTAATGGTGATAACTTTCTTCGCCCGGCACTTGTTGCGTGAGTTTGGGGCGTCCCAGTCGCCGCATTTGCTGCGCGTAAAACCTGCAGAAATCGATCGCTTCGCGGATATCGCCGTCGGCTTCAGACCATGGCTTGCCGACTTCGAAAACTTCTACTGCCGAGAGTTCGTAGCGCCTGCGCTCCATGATATCGGCCGCACGCTCCAGCAACTGCGCCCGCTCCTCGACCGGCGTCCATCTCCATTTTTCGAATGCAGCACGCGCAGCTTTAACGGCACGCTCTGCTTCGTCGATCCCGGCTTCGGTTCCGTAACCGACAATCTCGGTCGGCTCGGCTGGATTGACCGAAGGCGTCAAATCATCGGACCAAATTTTTTCCCCTCCGATGTATAGCGGGTACTTTTCGCCCAAGCGCTTTCGCGCTTCGCGCAACGCGCCTTGCATTTTCTCCTGGCTGTCTTTGTAAATGAAACTCACAAGCGGTGCGTTTCGGAAACTATGGCCAGCTGTTGCGTTAAGTGAAGCGTCATTTTTTTGTTTCGATTGACTGGTCCCACCGGAATCACCCGCCTTCGCCGAGGCTTCGCCGGACAAGCCAGTTCCAGCTACAGCGGGCGTGGTGAGTTCTCTTGGATCGCGCAGCAATTCTTTCGCCGGCACGTTCTCGGCAAATTTTGCCCGCAAAAACCCCTCGTTCGACGTGTTCTCGAGCAGGCGCCGAACCAGATAGGCCATGCCGGGCAGCAACTCGCCGATCGGACAATATTCCCGGACGCGATACCCCATCTCCACCAGCGCGCACTTGATGGGCCCGGCCATGCCGTAAAGCAGCTGGAACTCGAACCGGCTGCGATCAATGCCGAGCTCATCGGCGACCGCTTGCGCGTGCGCAATGCTGCGGACGTTATGCGACCCAAACGCGGGCGTCACAACCGAGTTATTTTCAAAAAGCACGCGCGTAACTTTTTCGAAATTCGCGTCGCTCTCGGGCTTTTGAAGAAAGACCGGAGGATTCGACCCGTTCTGGCCCGATTTCGTTGTCTCGTAATCCCAATATGCGCCTTTCACCAGTCGGACTGCGAAGCGAGTGCCGCGTCCGCGACCCCACTCGATCAAATCGCGCAGGTCACCCTCTGAATCTCGCAAATAGGCTTGGATGACAATCCCGGCATGCGGCCAATCTTTGAACTCTGCCTCGGTCAAAATGGTTTTGAACAGCTCGAGAGTCGTATTTTTGAGCGCGTAACTCTCCATGTCGAAATTGACAAATGCGCCAAGCTCGCGCGCGCGGCGAAGAAGCGGTCGGAGTTTCGTGCTGAGATGAGCGATCGCATCCGCCGGAGCGGCCGGACTTATTTGCGAATAGAGGGCAGAGATTTTGACCGACAGATTTACAACCGGGAAAAGCTCCGCGGTTTTTTCGAGCGGGTCCGTCCAGTCTCTTGTTTCACGCGCCAGTTTCTCCAGTAAATCTCCGTAAATCGCCGCATATTCCTCCGCCTCCGCTTCGCTCACAACAGCTTCGCCCAGAACATCTACGGTGAAGCCGATTTTTTGTGCCCGCCGTTTGCGCAACGTCGCTATGACTTCATGCGGATTTCGTCCGGCAATAAACTGGCGAGCCATTTCGGAAACATTCCACCGTAGGACGGGAGCGCTTATCCACGGGACGAGGCGCGCCACACGGACCCCCATGCCAACGAGCGGGGAGAAACCATTACCACCGCTGAAATATTCTTCGAGATGCTGAATAATCTCGCTTGATCGTCGGAGCGACGGCAGTACGGCGACAAAGCGAAACAATTGTGTCTTGAATCGCTCGTCATGCATCGAGAGCGCCATTAGGCGCTGATAAAATCCGGTCTTGCTGAAAAGTCGCTCCGGATGTTTGTCGACCAGCTCGAAAATACGCGTCCCGCGCTGCTCGACGTCGCTCTGGAGCGATCTCATTGGCGAAGGTTAGTCTGCTGCCGCGAGTTAGGCAAAATGCAACGAAAAGCGATGATCAAGTGCAAAAATTGACTAGGAAACACGGTCACTCGGCCTGCGCTCTCCGAAATATAAATGAACTGCTGAACGCAATTCGAGGAGCAAAATAGAGAAGGGATTTGCCTGGCAGCTTCGGAGGCCCAGGGCTCCGCTGTCAGGCAATCTCTTGTGTTGATTGTCAGGCGGCAAAACTCGCGTAATAGAGGCCCGATGCGCGCCGACACGATTCATCACCAGTTTGCCAGTGACAACACGGCGGGCATTTGTCCCGAAGCGTGGAAAGCTTTGGAGCAGGCGAACGCGCATTATGCTCCTTCTTACGGCGAGGACGAATGGACCGCGGCGGTGTGCGAACGCATCCGGCAATTATTCGAACTCGATTGCGATGTTTACTTTGTATTCACCGGTACCGGGGCGAACGCGCTCGGTCTGGCACAAGTTTGCCAATCCTTCCACGGGGTCATTTGTCACGAGCGCGCCCATATCCAGACGGATGAATGCGGCGCTACGGAGTTTTATACGCGGGGAGCCAAACTGTTTTTGACGAAAACCAAAGATGGAAAGATCGACCTGGGCGAGACAGAAAAACTCATCGCGCAACAGGTCGAGCTGCACGGGCATATGATGCGCGCCATTAGCATCGCACAGGCGACGGAGCTGGGAACGGTTTACACAACGGATGAAGTTGAGGCGATTGGCGCCTTTGCGCGGGCGCACAGAATGTTGCTTCATATGGACGGCGCGCGCTTTGCCAATGCCGTCGCATCGCTTGGGTGTGCACCGAAAACGATCACTTGGAAAGCAGGCGTAGATGTAATCAGCTTCGGCGGGACAAAAAATGGCGTTGCGGCGGGCGAGCTGGTCATTTTTTTCGACAAGACAGCTTCGTGTGATTTTCAATATCGGGTGAAACAAGCTGGGCACCTCGGCTCAAAAATGCGCTTTCTCGCTGCGCAGTGGCTGGGGCTGTTGAAAGGAGATGTCTGGTTACGAAACGCGCGGCACGCGAATGAGGCGGCGCGACAGCTTGCGCAGCGCCTTGGAAATGAGGCAGGAGTGGAAAACGTATTCCCCGTGGAATCGAATGCGGTGTTCGTCCAACTGAGCGATCAAGTCGTACAGGGCCTGCACGCGCGCGGCTGGCGATTTTATAAAATTGTGGAGCCGGACATTTACCGTCTGATGTGTTCGTGGTCCACCACCGACGAGGAGATTTCAACGCTGGTGGGCGATTTTGTCGCGATTAAATGATTGAACAGATTGCGGTGGCAACGATCTTACAAACGAGATGAACCTATTTGAACGAGCTATGGTGTTAGGGGCGGTTTTACTCGCCGGATGCGGAACCACGCGCAACGTGGCTGTGAGTTCATACCATGTGACGCGCGACGTGGCAGTCGGTTCTTATCGTGTTGCGACCGCGCCGGTGCATTACGCTCTCCGGCGGCATAACGAACCAACCATGGTCGGAACGACAGATGCAATCGAATCCGATGTGACTCAGCCCGGGCACGCTGCTGCATCAACGCAGGTGGCCTCGGCGCCGCAGCCACGGCGAAAGGCTGATACGGCAAGATCTCAGAAACTGCCCAAAACAACTCCGTCTGTCGCTCATAACGACACCACGCAATCCGAACCAAAACCATCGCCACCGGCGCAAGCCTCGTCGACGTCCACGGCGTTCCCAACTGCCAAGGCGGTGCCCGACAAGGCGGGATACGTGTTTAGTCCATTTGATTCGAGTGGCAGATACGTTGATGTGAGCGGTTACACGTCGGGGACCAAAGTTAAAGATCCCTGGACTGACAAGATCTTTGTCGTGCCCTAGATCCTGTAGCCGTCGCCCTGTGGGCGACGCGACCGGAGTGAATACGGAGACCGACGTCACGCTTCGCACAGCGAAGCGGCTACAGTTGACTAAATTGCCGTCGAGTGCAGCGAATGTTACCTAATCTTATGCGAATTGCGTCGAGATCGTCCGTTTATTCGCTGCTTTGCTGGCTGCTCGTTGCTGTTGCTCCACACGGCCTTGCCCAGACCTATCAGGGAAAGGAGCTCGTTAGGGCAGAGCTTTTAGCCGATACAACCGCGATTGTGCCAGGCAAGTCGTTTACTGTCGGCTTGCTGCT
>DATDAJ010000082.1:0-4524 GCA_036525475.1 Candidatus Udaeobacter sp. | reverse complement strand
GCAATCAAATGGCGATTGGCAAACTCTCGTGGAGGCCGGAGCAATTCCGCTACCGCCGGGCTGCGGCGCGTGCATCGGACTCGGTCGCGGCCTCGTCGAAAAGGGCGAGACGGCAATCAGCGCGACCAATCGCAATTTCAAAGGCCGCATGGGCGATCGCGATTCGTTCGTCTATCTGGCTTCGCCTGCTGTCGTAGCCGCCAGCGCATTGGCGGGATTCATTTGCGCGCCCACTGACTTTATCGAAAAGGCAGCCGGCACCACCACTCGACGACCCGAACGAAAGCAGAAGCCAGCAACATCGGTGCACATCATGGAAGGTTTTCCTGCGAGCGTGCGCGGCCGGATCTTGTTCATCGACAAAGACAACTTGAACACGGACGGCATTTACGGGAGCAAACACACTTACCGCGACGATATGACGCCGGAGGCGATGGCGGCAGTGACGTTTGAAAATTACGATCCCAACTTCAACACGCTTTATCAAAAGGGGGACGTCGTCGTGGGCGGACTCAATTTTGGAAGCGGCTCGAGCCGCGAACAGGCTGCGACCGCGCTAAAGTTCAAAGGAATCCCGTGTGTCATCGCCGGCAGTTTTTCCGAAACCTACAAGCGCAACGCATTCAATAACGGCTTCGTCGTGTTCGAATGCCCAGAGCTGGTCACGCACTTGCGCGATACGTTGACTGATCGTGCTCCGACGACGGTTGGACCGGAAATCACGATCAACTACGCGAAATCAATCCTCACTGTTGACGGAAAATCATTTCCCTTCCCACCGCTCAGTCCCGCTGCGCAGGAATTGATTGTTGTGGGCGGGGCCGAAAAGCTCGTGGCGTCCAGGCTGCGTGGTCGTAACACAGGCATCGTGCCTGTCTAGTCGAGCAAGCATCCTTGCTTGCTCATGATCACCAAGCTGGGAAGCTTGGTCGACCGGTCAGGCTGGAAGCCTGAATTACTTTTCCTGCGGCTTCGCCGCTCTGTGACATCTGTGTAATCCCTGGTCGCCTCCAAAAACCACAGGGCTAGCTTGCAGGGGGGACGCTTGGCGATAAAGTCGACCGCCTATGGCTAGATATAGAGTTGCGTGGATGCCGGGCGACGGCGTGGGCAACGATGTGATGGAAGCAACGCGCATCGTTCTCGATCGGATGAACTTTGATGCGGAGTACGTGCCGTGCGACATCGGGTGGGAATTTTGGTGCAAGGAAGGTAACGCGCTTCCCGATCGCACGGTGAAGGCGCTCAAGGACACGACCTGCGCGCTATTCGGCGCCATCACCAGCAAGCCACAAGACAAAGCAAAGGAAGAGCTGAGTCCGGAACTCAAAGGCAAAGGACTCTCCTATTTTTCGCCTATCGTGGGACTGCGTCAGCTTTTCAATCTCCACACTAACATGCGCCCGTGTAAGAGTTATCCGGGCAACCCGCTGAATTACCGCGGTAACAAAATCACGAATCCGAGCGGTGAAGACGTGCCGATCGATCAAGTCGTGTTTCGAGAAAACACCGAAGGGATGTACGGCGGCGTGGAGTTTTTCCCATTACCCGAGTCGGTTTACACCGCGCTGTGTGCAAATCCGAAAATGAAGAAGTGGAAGGACAAGGCTGGATTGGAAAACATCGCGCTTTCCACTCGCATCATGAGTGTGCAAGGCTGCACCAACATCTGCAAACAGGCATTCGATTACGCCAAGAAAACCGGGCTCAAACGCGTCACGCTAATCGAGAAACCGAATGTGCTGCGCGAGACCGGTGGATTAATGACACACTGCTTCCGCGATGTGGCAAAGAGTTACCCGGACATCTGGGCCGACGAAGTAAACATCGACGCGATCTGCATGTGGATGTTCAAGAATCCGCAGGATTACTCGGTGCTCGTAGCTGAAAACATGTTTGGCGACATTGTCAGCGATTTGTGCGCCGGCCTCGTCGGCGGACTCGGCTTCGCGCCGAGCGCAAACCTCGGCGACAAATACGCCGTGTTCGAACCGACTCACGGTTCTGCGCCGAAATACTCAGGCCAATACAAGGTCAATCCCATCGCCATGCTCTTAACAGCGAAGCTGATGTTCGACTGGCTCAACGAAACCGAGCGCGCAACGCGTCTTGAGTCCGCAATCGCGCGCGTGATCGCTGAAGGCAAAGTGCGCACCTACGACATGGGTGGCAAGGACTCAACGCTTGATGTCGCTAAAGCGATCGCGGACTACGCCAGTTAGCATTAACGACATGTCCGCCATTGGTCGGACTCGCCGTGGCGAGGGCAGCAACGCTTCGACGCTTGATATCGCGAAGCCGTCGCCGATTACGCTGGGTAAAACAAGTGTCACTGGTCACTGGTCACTACTTGGGACAATTACTGTTCTGACGTGATCAATGGAATCCTGAAGTGCGTCTAGTGCTGCATCGATTTGGGCGGCGTCGAGGCCGACGACACGCAACGTCTCTGGTGGAAATCGAAGTTTTCCGCTGCGCGCGAATTCGATGAGTGCTGGAAGTTCAGTCGCAAGATGATCGGAGACGCCGATGATCTCCGCTTCTTTGTTGATCAACTCAGTGTACGGATGGACCGACATCGATTCGGCGGTTAATCCGACAAGAGCGGCGCGTCCGAGAGGGCGCAGGCAAAGCACGGCCTGGCGCATCGTTTTTGCGGAGCCGATCAATTCGAGTGCGACATCGACTCCTGTTCCAGCGGTTGCCTCTTTGAGCTGCTCAACCGGATCTGCCGACTTGGCGTCGATCGCCGTAGCTCCCATACTGGCGGCTGACGCGAGCTTCGCAGGATTGATTTCAATCACGTAGACATTTCTGCAATCGAAAGCGCGTGCCAATTGCAATGCGGAGAATCCGAGTCCGCCGAAGCCAAAAATCGCAATCGACTCGCCGGCTTTGAAGCGCGCCTTGTTCAGAGCATGTAGCGCAGTTGCCGACGAGCACATCATAATTGCGCCGGCTTCGAACGGAATCTCGTCGGGAAGCGGAAACGCATTCGCGCCGGGAACTTTGATGAATTCCGCGTAACCGCCGTCCCGATGTTTGCCAATCATCTGTCCGCTGCGACAGAATTGTTCCAAGCCGCGCACACAAAACTCGCAGCTTCCGCAGTGGACCAAATAATGTACGCAAACGCGGTCTCCAGCTGAAAGGTGCGTCACATCGCTGCCGACTTCCTCCACGCGACCCGCGACTTCGTGCCCAAGAATCAGCGGTAAACGATCAATTTTGGAAATGTTCTCTCGATAATGCACATCCGAGTGACAGATGCCGGCAGCCGCAACGCGAATCAAAATGTCCGTCGATCCGATCTCGGGAATTGGAATGTCCGATTCCTCGAGCGGTTTTCCGACCTGCACGAGTCGCACCGCTCTCATTTCCAGTTTGGCGTTGACATCCAACGGCATTTCCGGCGCAATCCGCAGATGATAAAAACTCGAATTGCAGTGATGGCTATAGTCATGTCGTTTGCGACGACAGTAGCCTGTTTTGCGGCGAATGCGCAGATGGGCACATGGAAGCTCAATGAAGCTAAGTCAAAGATCGCGCCGGGGATGGGAAAGAACACGACGGTCGTTTACGCGGAGCAGGGGGATAAAATCAAGATAACAGTGGAGGGTGTGGACAAGGATGGGAAACCGACGCACGCCGTCTGGATCGGCAAATGGGATGGAAAAGCCTACCCGGCGAAGGGAAATCTCGCCTGGGACTCCGCCGCCTACAAAGTGATAAACGATCACTCCAATGAAATTACCACGATGAAGAACGGAAAGGTCGTTTGGACAGGGAAAATCACTGTCGCAGCAGACGGCAAATCCCGCACGGCCACGGTCAACGGCACGGATGCGAACGGGAAACAGTTCCACTCCAAAGCCGTTTACGACAAAGCGTAACGGTTTGATTACTCTCGCGGCAGCGACGATCCGCGACAACGACATGCGCGGATTTTACGGGCAATCGTTGTAGCGCGGCTTGGCAGTCCATGTTGCTCGCCCCGATTGCTCCATTCGTCGCTGTGCTCAGAATGACAGTCGAAAATGGCTTCTAATGCTTCTGGGTGATGTAGGCGTAAATTTTCTCGTTGTACCGGCGGGCATATTCTTCCTGTCGTTCTCGAAGGGGTATATCGTTGGTGACGCAGCCGATTCCAGCGTTGGCTTGGGGATATTTCCTGGCTACTTCGATCGGAACTCCCACTGGCCTCGACGCAATGCTACCCGCCCAATAGAACTTGATGTGTCCTGACCGAATGTCCTGCTCAGCTTCCTTCACCGCATCGGCCGGATTCCAAGTCGGTTCCGCCGCAACGCAACACGCAGCAGCGAGCGCCAATATTAGACTGCACACGATTTTCATAAACGTGATATAGGATCAGCTACCCTCGCCGAACGCTAGTTTTTTTACCGTGCGGTCTTGTTCCTGCACCACACCTCGCCATGACGCTTTGCGAAGGTCCTCAACCTCGCCAGATCATCCATACAGACATGAATCTTCGACTAACTGATCGTATGACGATTGATAAGT
>DATDAJ010000081.1:0-4927 GCA_036525475.1 Candidatus Udaeobacter sp. | reverse complement strand
GATCGACAACTTTTAGCAGCGGATTGGACGGTGTTTCGGCCCAAGCCAGCTTTGTATTTGGTCGCAGCGCTTTCCTCACGGCAGCGAGGTCGCTCATGTCCACGAAATCTGCCTCCAGTCCCCAGCGCACAAAAATTTCGCGGATCAGTCGGGACGTACCGTAGTACGCGTCGATGTGCGCGAGGACGTGATCGCCGGGCGATAACGCCTGAAAAATCGACATGGTTGCGCCGGTTCCAGAGGCGAAGGCTGCGGCCGCTTCGCCGCCTTCGAGCATGCTCACGCCGCGTTCAAGCGTTTTCCGATTTGGATTGTCGTTGCGCGAGTACATGAACCCACGTGAGTACGTGCCCTCGATGTCGCGCTCGAACGTAGTGGACAGATAAATCGGGGGGGCCACCGCTCCGGTTGCCGGATCCACCTCGTGTCCTGCGTGAACGGCTACAGTTTCGATTTTCATTTGCGGACATTAGCCAGGTTCACGCGCTCTTGTCGATCTTTGGAGTGTAGCGTGCGCGGTCAAGATAGCGCACCGGCTCGCGTGCTCGTTGAAAGCCTGGGCGTTACTTCGCTGCGTATAAGCCATCCTTTGGGTGGCGGAAATCATGTCGTTTACGCGGCTTCGCATCCACTGCAGCGGCGGCGCGCCGAAACGATCTTTTCTGAAGCTGCGATTAAACAATGTGCGTGTGCGCTTGAAAAAGTTCGCGAGCGCGAGACGCGCTCGCCAGCACGCGTGACGCGTGTGCTCCCCAGACCTGCGAATGTCACAAGTTTCCCAGTTGACGACGCCTCGTGCTCAGCGCAAATAGCAGCTTCCCATGGACGACGAGAGTTGCGCAGATGCAGCGGTTCACACGATTTACGACGACGAAGTTTTCCAGATGGCTTGCGAGCAGTTTCGCGTCATCGCCGATTATCTGAACATCGACCAGAGCGACCGCGAATGGGCGACGTATCCGAAGCGGGCGATCGCCGTGACATTGCCGGTGCACATGGACGACGGTAGCACCCAAGCTTTTCAGGGTTACCGCGTTCAACATCACATCGCGCTCGGTCCGACCAAGGGCGGCACGCGTTTCGCGCCGTCATTATCGATGGGCGAGACGGCCGCGCTGGCGATGTGGATGAGTTGGAAATGCGCGCTGGCGCAGTTGCCTTACGGCGGCGCGAAAGGGGGCGTGGCGGTCGATCCCAGCAAATTATCTCGTAAGGAGCTCGAAGCGGTCTCGCGTCGTTACATGCAGGAGATGATTCCATTCGTGGGCCCGCATACCGACATCATGGGTCCGGACATGGGCACGAATGAACAGATCATGGCGTGGTTCATGGATACCTATTCCGTTTACAAGGGTTATGCGGTGAATGAAATCGTTACCGGCAAGCCGGTCGCTATTGGCGGGACCGAAGGCCGGCGTGAAGCGACTGGTCGCGGTGCCGTCTATCTCGTCGAGCGCGCCATGAACATGCTGAAGATGGATCCGGAAAAATGCACCGCGATCATTCAAGGATTCGGCAACGTCGGTTCAGTCGCAGCTTTGTCGCTGGCCTATAAGAGCGGCGTCAAAGTCGTCGGGATCAGCGATCACACCGCAGCGATTTACAATCCAAAAGGCATCGACGTTAAAGCGGCCGAGCAACACATGATTAAGAAAGGGAATCTGCGTGCGTTCGCTCAGGACGATCATGTAAATCCTAACCAGTTTCTCACGCTGCCGTGCGATATTCTTATTCCGGCGGCGGTTGATCGCGTGATTACCGCAAAAAATGCCGATCAACTCAAGTGCCGCATCCTTGCCGAAGGCGCCAACGGCCCGACCACGCCCGAGGCGGATCTGATTTTAGACCAGCGCCGGGACGAAGTCTTCGTGATCCCGGACATTCTCTGCAATGCAGGCGGCGTGATCGTTTCATACTTCGAGTGGGTGCAAGGTCTGCAGGCCTTTTTATGGTCGGAGTCAGAAGTGACCGACAAACTTTTCCGCATTCTCGAGCATTCGTTTGTGCAAGTAATCAGACGCGCGAAGGAGCACAGGGTGTCGCATCGCACAGCCGCGATGGCGACTGGCGTTGAGCGCGTCATTAAGGCCAAACAAGCGCGCGGCTTGTTCCCATGAGCGGCGCGAAGATCTGCGACCGTTCGAAACTACTGTAGGGCGTCTGTGTCAGACGCGATCACATCGGCGTTTCACATAAACGTCCTACAATTGCACGCACGGCTACGATGAAGTTCTCGCATACAGAGGAAGACCGTGACGGTCGGCATCTGGATCTTCTCACTGATGAAGAGAACGGCGTTCGGATCATTGTGTCGCGTCTCGGTGCGGAACTGATCAGCATGGCGCGAATCAATGAAGCCGGCGAGTGGATTGGCTTTCTTTACCGGGACAATGATGTGACGGCGCCGCCTAACGGCTGGGCAAATCACGCCACGGTCATGGGTTATTACCTTCATCGACTGAAGAATGGCAGCAGTCTGTATCGTGGCCACGAAATCAAGGGGGGCACCCACGGTTTTCTTCGCGCGAAAACATGGCATCTCGCCGGATCTTTTATCAACGAGAGCGGCGCTTCGCTGAAATACCGAATGACACCGGATGATTTTTCACAAATCGAATATCCACTGAAGGTGAGTGTCGATCTCATTTATCAGGTTGGCGCTAACGGCGTAGGCGTGCTTTTCGAGTTTCGGAACCATGAACCGGAATTGACCGCGCACGTGTCGTTCGGATTGCATCCAGGCTTCGGTGCGGATTCATTCGAAAGCTTTCACCTGCAAATGCCGCGCGGATTGTATCGACGATATTTTTCGCCGGGCAATTACTTATCCGGCGAAACGCGCGAGGTTGAATTTCGCGGTGGCGAAATGCCATTTCCAAGAGACGAGTTACCCGGTTCGGTGATTCTCGAACTAGCGGATGTGCCGCGACGAGTTTTCACCTATGTCGATCCACCAAGCGGTCGATGGGTGACTCTGGACCTGACAGGTGTGCCATACGTCACCCTGTGGTCGGACGGTGGGCCGTTTCTCTGCGTCGAGCCGTGCTGGGGATTGACCGATCATCACGAGCAGCGCGCATTCGAGAAAAAACAAGGGATCCAAACCATTCCGCCCGGTGGCGAATTGCGGGCCTCGCTTACAATGACTCCGCAATTTGCTTCGTGCGATTAGCTGGCCGCGTTATCACTTTACGATCTTGCTGTAACCACGGCGCTGCGCGCCGTCGTCGTTGAATAAGAAACTCAAACCTGCACGCCCCACAGGGGCGTGGCTACACGATTTTCCTCGTTTGCATTCGTGGTTAGCTTTCCGGCGTTATGGCTACTTCCGCTTCACTTCGCGCCCTGCTCGACCAAGCAATTGATTACGCGGGCATGTTCCCGCCGTGTGACCTGCCGCTCGAACCAGCGTTGCAGAACCAGGCGAGCTATGTGCGTTCGCCCGAAGCCTGGATACTGAATGGTTTTGTTCTGCCGGTCGGACAATTCAACGCCGCAACGAAATTTGTTTCACAGTTCGACCCTTCGCATCCGCTCCGCGTCGCCGCGCTAGGGCCGAAGACCGCAAATGCGGATACCTTTCTCGCCGCCCTCGTGAACGCAGCCACAGCGATTCGTTCATTCTCGAGATCCGATGTCGATCTCGTCTCGGTCAGTCATCTTGAAATGTTTTTACCGGATGATGTGGATTCTGCTTCTCTCAAAGAGGCGAGCGCGATTGTGGGTGAACTGCCGGTGTTTTGGGAAGCGCTGCCGGAGAGAGCAGAGCAAACCATTGCATTGATTGCCGGAAACAACTCCGACGAGAACACGGCAAGATTCGGTTACAAATTGCGAACCGGCGGAGTGACGGCTGATGCATTTCCGACTTCGGCGCAGATCGCGCGCGCGCTGGTAACCGCAGCGACGCATCAGCTCCCAATCAAGTTTACGGCTGGGCTGCATCATCCAATCCGGCAATTTCGCGACGAAGTGAAGACGAAGATGCACGGATTTTTGAATGTGCTCGGAGCTGCGGTCCTTTCGGCGGAGCATCAATGGGACGCCGATCAAGCCGTAACGATGCTCGAGGACGACGATGCACACTCGTTTTCGTTTACCGACGATTTCTTCGCGTGGCGCGACTGGAAAATCGATACGGAACGCCTGCAATACCGCCGCAAATTCGTGAGGTCTTTCGGCAGTTGCAGCTTCGATGAGCCGCGCGACGATTTGCGCACACTCGGTTTCCTGTAAGGTAGGGGCGGTTCACCTGAACCGCCCGGTGTGCTAAACAAACACATGTCGGGCGATTGAGGTCAATCGCTCTACCGTTTATGGCGCTCCAATCATTCATCGAGATCGCACCGGATTCTCATTTTTCATTGGAGAATCTTCCATTCGGCGTTTTCCAACCGCGACAAGGCAAACCGCGTGTGGGCGTTGCGATTGGAGATTTGATTGTTGATCTATCCGCGTTGGAAAAGCTCCATCATTTTCGATCGCCGGAATTTCAGAACCAAAAGGTATTCTCTGAGGATTCGCTGAATTCATTTCTCAAGCTGGGTCGACGCGCGTGGCGAAAAACGCGCGAAATCCTTCAGCACCTGCTGTCGGCGGATACTCCAATACTGCGGGATGACGCTCGACTGCGAAAAATATTTCACGCGCAAAAGGATGTGACGATGAAACTTCCAGTGCGGAGAGATCAAGAATCAAATCTCCAATCGCAACACCTACACGCGGTTTCCCTTGTCGCGGTTGGAAAACGCCGAAGGGAAGATTCTCCAATGGAAAGTGTGAATCCGGTGAAACTTCAATGAACGAGCGAAGAGCCATGCTTAAGATTTAACCACGAAGAGCCCAGCAACGCCAAGCCGCGGGCAAAGTTATCCGCAGATTGCGCAGATTTTCGCAGATTGGTGAAAGTGAATTACGCCCGGCCTCT
>DATDAJ010000080.1:0-2179 GCA_036525475.1 Candidatus Udaeobacter sp. | reverse complement strand
TGGTGTCTCGGCGGAGCATTGACGGTGACCGCCGGATGCGACATCGCCATCGCTTCGGAGGAAGCGCTCTTCGGTTTGCCGGAAGTCAACTTCGGTCACTTTCCCGCCGGCGAAACCACTGCCGTGTTGACCGAACATCTTCAGCCAAAACACGGTCTTTACTATGCGCTCACAGGAAAAATGATGTCCGCGAAGGACGCCGAGCGCATCGGTTTGATCTCGAAGGCCGTGCCACGCGCGGAGTTAGACAAGGAAGTGGCGGAGCTGGCTAAATGCCTCGCCGAGAAAAGTCCGATGGCACTGAAGGCGGTGAAAGAAGCGTGGTACTATAGCTGGTATTCGCCGCCGGATGTCGCATTCGAGCTTTCCAATTTGATTTCCCAGCGCACAATTCGCGAACACGGCGGACGGCCGGGCCTGGAGCAGTTCGTTCAGAAAAAACTTCGACCCGTGTCGGGCGTCATGAATTTGCAAAAAGAGTGAGCGGCGCCGCGATTTTTTTCGGTGATTTTGTTCTTAGATAGCTATTGCGTTGCTATCAACGCTACGGCCGCTTGGAAACGGCGCCGCGCCATGCGAACCAGGCCGGGTGTAGCCCCGTCAGCTTGATTTTCTCGAGCGAACATCGCGCGCAGATTAAAATCAACCGCCGAGCGTAGTCGTTCTGGCGCTCGCGTCCTGTAGCTGCGCAAACTTCGATCGTCCCGTTTCGCGTCGGTATTCTTCTCTTTTTTTCCTCCAATTGTATCGAAATCTCTTACATATTTCGAGGCATCGCAAGCGCTGATACGGCAATTTCGCTGCGATCATTTTGTTGTTCGTTCGTGGCATGTGCTTTGCTGACGAGACATTTGCGTGAACGTTACTCGAACCTCGCGCGTGATTATTCAATCCGGCGGCCTGCTCACATAGTCGCCAAAAAATGGAGAAACGTTATGGACACTCAAATGTGGATCCTCATTGTGGCTGTTCTCGTCGGCATTATTATTCTGCTCGGCGGATTGCTTTTTATGCAGAGACACCGCTCGCGACATCTACAAAAGCGCTTCGGCCCGGAGTATGACCGGACTTTACGCAAGTATGGGGATCAAAAAGATGCCGAGGCAGAGCTATTAGCGCGTGAGCAGCGGGTCACCAAACTGCACATCGTTCCGCTTTCCGCGGCGGACGCAGCCCGATTTACGGAAGCCTGGCGTTCGGTGCAAAACCGTTTCGTCGACGATCCCCGAGCGGCCGTCCAGGAAGCTGATCGCCAAGTGCTTGAATTAATGCAACGGCGCGGTTATCCGACCGGCGACTCGGCGCACGTGATCATTCTCGCCGATCAGGGACAGCGAGCGAGCACGGAGGATCTAAGGAAGGCAATTGTTCATTACCGGGCGATTTTCGACGAATTGCTCGATACGCGAAAATCAGAGCCAGAGATTCACCAGACTGAAAAAAAGGGAGGTTGGCAATGGAAAACAGGGAGAGACATCTTTCGACGGCCGATATAGCGGCGTCTTCGGAACAGCCGGAAGTGCAACCCGGCAGAATCGATTCGGACGTACATCGAAAGCAAGAAGATGTGATTGCGCTCGGAGATACAAAGGCGGAGCAGACGGGACGGAACAATCTGAAAAACGACCAGTCCGCGCCATTGTTTTCTAATGATTCGATTCACGGTTTTCGCTCTCGTTGGAACGCTTTGCAGACTGGCTTCGTCGATGAGCCGCGACGATCCGTCGAGCAGGCGGATGAGCTGGTCGCCGAGGTAATAAAGGATTTGGCATCGACTTTTACCGATGAGCGGACAAAATTGGAACGCCAATGGGATCAGGGAGATAAAGTTTCTACTGAAGACTTGCGTTTAGTGTTGCGTCGTTATCGGTCGTTTTTTGACCGGTTTCTTTCGATCTAGCCAACGGCACGGGGTGTGTCGGCCCGCGAAAGTTGCCTGTAGCGAAAAGCTTCGCTTGGGACGGCTTATGAATCTCTCAACCAAGTTTGAGGCCGAACAAATGCTTTGAACGGATTTTGCCGTCTTTGAGCTGACCATCTTTAACGCGCCGGGGGGCGGAGAGTGAGACGCACCCAGCGGTTTAGCTCATGAGACCCGTGCTCAAAAAATCGCTGTTGTCGATCGGCGGCGCAATACTCGTTTTGTTGGTGCTTGTCGTCGCCGCCTCATTCTTACTCG
>DATDAJ010000079.1:0-3337 GCA_036525475.1 Candidatus Udaeobacter sp. | reverse complement strand
TTTTGGGCCGCTGTCAGGAATTTTAAATCACATCGTGCCCGGCAGCGGATACAGCATAGCCCACAAAGCAAACGCAGAATTCACCGTCGGGAACGGCATTATACGTACCGAGGATTTCGAGGCCGGTGGCTCTCTCTTCAGTATGCTCGGCAACGGAGACATTCATTTTCTCGATGACAAACTCGACTTCAATCTCCGGCTGGACATGAAAGGACCCGGCATCGTGCTCATGCCAATGTATAAACTTTTCGAATATGCCGGCGAAGGGAGTCTCAAGAAACCCGATTGGCACCCTAAAAGATTTTAGGCCGCTCTTGTCATTCTGAGCGAAGCGAAGAATCTCAGATCATCCGTTTTTGAGAAAGAGTCAGAGATGTTTCGCTCCGCTCAACATGACAGTAACCCGGCGCGGCGGCAGCCGAACCGATCACTGATTACGGATCATCGATCACCGCTGTTAATTGGCGCGCACATGTCCATCCGCGGAGGGGTGAGCATGGCCATTGAACGCGCGCGATCGATCCGCTGCACCGCGATGCAAATATTCGTGAAAAACAACATGCAGTGGTTCGCCAGACCGCTGACCCGCGAGGAAATTCGCGCTTTTCTTAATCACGTCCAGCGTGGTGAATTGTTGTCAGTGTTCGGGCACGCCAATTACTTGATCAACCTCGCGGCGACGAATCCGCTATTTCACGCGAATTCCATCCGGGCCCTCGCCGAAGAACTGGTCCGGGCAGATCAACTTAAACTTCCGTTTTTGGTGCTGCACCCGGGTGCGCACCTCGGCGCGGGTGAAGAAGCAGGTTTGAAAAAAATCGCTGATTCAGTGGACGAGGTGTTTCGGAAGATTCCAAAAGTGAAAACGAAAATCGCGCTCGAGATTACAGCCGGGCAAGGTTCGTGCATTGGCCATCGGTTCGAGCATCTCGCGCACATCATCGCGAACGTGCGGGAACCGGAGCGTTTGCGCGTGTGCCTCGACACCGCGCATCTGTTCGCAGCGGGTTACGAGATCGGCAGCGGATCAGGAGCGAGGAAAACATTTCAAGAATTCGATCGCGTTATCGGTCGCAATCGTCTCGTTGCGATTCACGTAAACGATTCCAAAACAGTTCGCGGTTCGCGAGTAGATCGACACGAGCATATTGGCAAAGGCCGGATCGGTCTGGACGCTTTCCGTTTCATCATGCGAAGCCCACGTTTGCGCAAAATCCCGAAAGTGCTGGAAACGCCAAAAGGAAACGACCTCGCGGAGGACGTGATAAATCTAAAAACGTTGCGTAGATTGGCCCGGTGAAGCAGCGCTAGCAACGCCGTCACTTGATCAGCCGGATCGTAAACGGATACTGATAAAACTTTCCTTCGCTGGCCTTAACCGATGCGATGATCACCAGTACGGTGTTCAACACCCAGAGCGCTATCAAGATCGGAATCCCGATCAGGAAGATGCAGAGAATCGCGGCAATCGCGTCGTAAATCAGCATCGAGATCTGAAAATTCAACGATTCCTTTCCGTGCGCGTCGATTTCAGGCGAGTCGCCGCGTTTTAACAGCCAGACAGCAAGCGGGCCGAGAATATGACCCAGAAAGTGAAAAAACAATCCGAGCAACGCGCTGGCGTGGCACAAAACGCACCAGGTTCGAACATCAGAGGAAGTGGATGGAGTCGGCGACGGTTGTGGATCCATATGCAACCTTCGCTCAAGGACTGGCTGCTCGCCAGTAGAAGAGGCAGAAAAAGATATGCGCTACTCTGCCTTCACCCGCTCGATTTGCGCGCCGAGTTCCTGGAGTTTTTCGTCGAGATGTTCGTAGCCGCGGTCGATGTGATACACGCGGCTGACTTCCGTGACGCCGTCTGCTTTCAGTCCGGCTAACACCAGCGCAGCAGACGCGCGCAGATCACTTGCCATCACCGGCGCGCCGAAAAGACTCTCCACTCCTTCGATCATTGCAGTGGCGCCTTCCAATCGGACCTCGGCTCCCATGCGTTTTAACTCAGCCACGTGCATATAACGCTGCGGAAAAATGTTTTCGGTAATTAAGCTCGTTCCTCTGTTCGTCGAAAGTAACGCACACATTTGCGCCTGCATGTCGGTGGGGAAACCAGGATACGGTTCCGTGACTATTTCCAACGCGCTGGCTTGGCCGTTTGGCAGGACGGAAATGGAATCGCCTGCGACATCCACCGCATAACCGCACTTTGCGAGCGAATCAGTGACCGCACGTACGTGCTCCGGCTCAACGCGTTTTACCGTCACTCCATCTCCGGCAATTGCACCTGCTACCAGAAACGTGCCGGCTTCAATTCGGTCCGGGATCACGCGGTGTTCAGCGCCGTGCAACTCAGGGACGCCCTCAATGACGATTCGGTCCGTGCCAGCGCCTTCGATCTTTGCGCCCATTTTGTTGAGGAAATTTGCCAGGTCCACGACCTCGGGTTCGCATGCTGCTCCTTCGATGATAGTAGTTCCGTCGGCTAAGACAGCTGCCATCATCACGTTGTCTGTACCAAGCACGGTCGGACCGAATTTTCCTTGCATGTCGATTTGGGCCGCACCCAGTTTAGGTGCAAAAACCTTGATATCGCCGCCTTCCACACGCACCGCAGAACCGAGGGCTTCAAAGCCTTTCAGATGCAGATCAATTGGCCGATCGCCAATGACACAGCCGCCGGGTAACGCGACGCTGGCTTCCTTGCACCTACCCAGCAATGGTCCCAAAACACAAACGGACGCGCGCATTTTCCGGACGACATCGTAGGGCGCAACAGAGTGGATCTTCCCGGCAGTTACAGTCACGGTGCCGCTCGCGCGTTCCACTTGCGCACCGAGGTGAGCAAGAATTTGGAGCATGTAATTCGTATCGCTCAGGTCGGGAACGCCGTGAACGATACATGGCTCCCGCGTCAGCAATGTCGCCGCGAGGATCGGTAGCGAGGAGTTTTTTGAACCGCTGACCTTAATAGAACCGGAAAGCCGGCGGCCGCCGTGAACAAGAATTTTATCCATACCTCGCGAACAAGAAACGTATCACACCCGAGTAATCCTTTTCCGTCGAAATGTCGCGATAATTTTTCTCCAACAGCGCTGCGACAAGCGCCTCGCTTTGGCCGATCCCGATCTCCATCGCCAGCATTCCCCCCGGACGAAGCCACGACGGCGCCTGCACAATTAATTCCCGCACCAGCTCGTCCCCACGGCCCCCTGCGAAAAGCGCCACTTCGGGATCGTGCAACACTTCGCGAGAAAGATTCTGCCGGTCTTCGGTCGAAACATACGGAAGATTCGCGACGATCACATCGAAGTCTGGTTGCACATTTTTAAGCAAGTGG
>DATDAJ010000078.1:0-7622 GCA_036525475.1 Candidatus Udaeobacter sp. | reverse complement strand
GCCGGTCCGATGTTTTGGTGAAAACGAATCGCTTCCGGTAACGCCCAAAAATGTTCGAACGCTTGGAAACCGCCCGGTGAAAACCATGACGCTCTTGCCGCAGGCGCCGGCTCATGTTCCTCCTCCCACGCGGCAAAAAGGTCCGACGAACTAAACGATGGAATCACTGGACGCATTTTCTTCCAAACTTCTGGCTTCGCCCAAACGAAGCCGGTGCCCCGCGGACCGAACAACCATTTGTGTGTGCCGGCCGCAAACGCGTCGCAGCCCAGCGCCGTGATCTTTGGATCTTCCACGCCAAAACCGTGCACACCATCGACGATTAGCAGCACACGATCTTTTTCGTCGCGGCTGCGGTTTACGTCCGCCAAAGTCTCAGCGATCCGTGCGATGGGCAACCGAACGCCGCTGCTGGAGTGCACCCAGGTGACGCCGACCGCTCGCGTCTTTGGTCCGATCGCTTTGCGAATGCGTTCGGCTATTTCATCCGACGAAATCGCTTCGTAAGAATCGAAGAGCGGAATTTTGCGCCAGGTCGCTCCGCAACGCCCTGTGGCGAGCCGGATTGATTCGTGATGCACATAGTGATCGTGCGTAGTGGTCAGGATCTCGTCGCCTTCGCGCAACGGCAGCCCATGGTAGAGAAGAGCCAAACCTGTCGTGGTGTTTTGCGTCAGCGCGATGTCCTGCGCCTCGCCGCCAATGTAGTTGGCGAGGGCCCGACAAACCCGCAACGGGATGTTCTCGTCAGTCTGCTCGAAAATCGCGCCCTCAACGGTAAGCAACGGATTTGCATCTAACTTCGCCCGGTATTGCTCGATCGCCTGACGCACAGGTCTTGGGTGGGAAGCCAGAAAAAACAACGCGAGATGAATGGAATCAGGAGCCAGTTCAAACTGCCGGCGCACGGATTCCCAGTCTTTGAAATCGACAGGAGCGTTTTCCCTGGTTTTAGCTTCGACGAGAACCGATGAAAGCGCTCCCGCAGCCAGCGACAGCGAACCACGGATGAGAAAATTGCGGCGACTTAATGGCATAAGGGTGTCCTCGGTTTGATACGCCTGTAAGTAAATCGGTTGGTGCAATGAAAGCGATCCAATTATAAAGGCGCTGTAGCCGCGTCTCTATGAGACGCGCGGGACGGGGGCTGTTAACACGCGAGATGTACGCCTCGCACAGCGAGGCGGCTACAGTCGCCGGGCGTTTTCAGCCTAACGAGAGCGCGTTTTTGCCGGTGATCCCAACACAGACGCGCGACACCCCGCTTTCGGCCCGTTGACATCAGAGATTTGATCGTAGCGGAGCGTTTTCATTGTCGCGTTCACGCGTTCGCTCAGCTCGGTAAACGATACATCGGTCTCACGGGCCGCCTGCGCTTTGCGAAATTCCTTGGCCAGGGCGTAGGTGAACACACCATACCCGATCGTGCCGTGATGATACTCATACGCGTAGCCGCCCTCCTCACAGGCGGTCAGCACCACCGGCATGTACGGGCCGCGCCGTTCGCGAGGCGCTTTCCAGTACTGCGTCGCAGTTTGCTTCTCACGGAGACTCATTGCAGTGCCCAATTTTTTCGTGCTGCCGTTGCCCCCCATGTATTTTTCACGGATGTCGCGGTTGCCACCGAAATCGGGGTTGAGGTTCCGCAGGTCGCGCTCTTCCCACATTTGTTCCGCTTTATTCCAGCGCAGCATTCGGTGTCGGATGTCATCCGGGGGAGTGACGGCGCGAATCTTCCGCGCCCCATCCCGAGTCAAGCCACCGGAGTGACAGCAATCAAAGATGGCGAAAAATTTCGCGGCGTAAGGAAGCGCACTGTAGTAGCGCAAAAAATCGTCGTCGGTAATAGCGCTGTCCTGGGTCCAATGAAAATCGTACGGCACGAGACATTCATCGACGTGATCGATTTGCTCAGCCGCGTTGTAGTCGGGCAACTGTGCACCATGGCCACTGTAATAAAGCACGCGTTCCTGGCCGTCGGCGGTGCCATCAAGCAGCCAGTCGATCCGCTCACGAATCGCCGCAGCCGTGGCGCGCTCGTCAAGCACGACTCGGATATCTTCAGAGTCAAACCCGATCTCCTGTAACACGCTGCTCATGAGAAACACGTCGTTCACGCAGCCTTCCAGCCGCGACGCGGGATCGGGATAATTGTTAATGCCCACAAGCAATGCGCGCCGCCGGCGTTGTTGCACGGTTTTCTGGAATCGCGCGCTGCGGCTGGCCAAGGCGCGCACGCCCGGCCGTTGCGCGAGCACGCGATAAACGCGTTGCCACGTCAAGTCACGCTGGAGATAACCGGCGTGACCAGGCAACGTATCCAAATCGACAACCGCATCATGGCCGGCGACGCGGTCGTCCCACGAAATTTCCTCAAAATTCGGAACACGATCGATGATTCGATGAGCGAGAACCGGATCGCTTTTGTTAAACAGATGGAACCAATATCTCTGATTGACCCCGCCAATCTTGTTGTCGAAATGGGCGGCTTTAAGGAACGGGTTGGCGATTTGTGAACCGAAGGTCACTAAAAAGCGTCCGGCGCACGCATTTTTGTCCTCATGCGAGAATGCGTCGTAGCAAATGACGCTGCCGAGACTGTGCGCCATGATCACGTCCGGTTTGAACGCATTGATTCGCTCTACCAAACGTTTGCGCAACGCCGCGCGCAACGGTGCGTTCTGGTCCCACTCCGCCACCATGCCTGCGTGCCAGCCATCGGCCGCTTCAGCCACGGGTTTTGCCCAATCTAACACCCCGCGCCTCGGACGAAACCAGCCGGAGACGGTCTGAGCCACGTCCTCGACGGCCGCTCCGACCGGCGCGAACCCGAGATGCGCCGCCGCGCCTACGTCGGTGAAGAGATTAATCTTCCCCGAGAACAGATTATCGTAATCGAAGCGCTCGTAGGTCGGCGCAAATGCAGGATCGAAATATTGGAGCCCGGCGGTGATCGCTTCTTCCCACGGGCGTTCCCAGGGCTGATTGTCAGGGCGCTCCTGGTGGCCGACTCCGTGAACCAGCAGGATCCTCATCCGATCAAACTGTGAACGGTTTCTGGTCCTCGAACTGTTCGTTAGTCCGTCCGATGGTGAAATAATTCGGCGATTGCGTCGGCGGCATCAGTTTAACGATCGATTGGTGGAAGCCGCGATAGTCGCCCGTGAATTTTCCATTTTTCCAAACAGCAAGCAGCGTTTCGGTGAACAACCCGTTGCGATCGCCGTCTGCGCTGGTTTGGTTATCCTGGCAACCGGAGATCAAAAAAGCGGTAGCGTCCATTCTTTTGCGCCGAGTCGCGCTGCGTTGTTGGAGTTTGTCGTAGAACTTCTCGTGATCCATGTAAACGCGCAGCGCGATATCGCGCGGCATCATACGCGGACGCACGGGCGTGAGACCGAGCGCGGAGAAGTGCGCTGCGCGAAGCACCGTGCCGCTGTGACAACTGTCCGATAGCACAAAAATCCGCACACCCCTGACGAATTGCTTCAGCGCGTCGTAAAGCTCGTCATCGATCAGTTCGCCATCATACAAACACCAGGTTTCATCGTAACCGTCCGGCTCAAAATCGTTCCCGGTGTTCGGCACCTGCCCGCCGTGCCCCGAATACGTGAGGAAGAAGATGTCGTTCCGTTTTAGTTTCGCCGCTGCGGCTTTGATATCGGCCAGGACGCGGCTGCGTGTCGCCCTTTTCGTTAGGCGTTTGATTACTTTGGTGAATCCCTGGGTTTTCGCCAACGCTTGCATGTCGTTTGCGTCGAACTCGCACGCGGTGAGTTGTCCATCCCAACCGCTATATTGTTTTGGATCGACGGCGTTGAGACCGATGTGTAGAGAGGCTCCTATTGGCATAAGTGTCTTTCGTTTTTGGAATAGGACGCCGATTCTGAACCAGGACGCACCGCCTGTGCAAGGTGATTATCGCTGCCACACTGCGACGATCCGTTCCGTAATCACGCGCTATCTGGTGTTGAATATTTTCTGGCAAATCATCAATGTACGAGCGGAGGGAGTAAAAGGATTAGCGACATGCGGACCGGGCCAAGGCTGACAAAATTCGCGGCAGTATTCATTGCCGTAATTGAATCTCTGTCGCTGACTGCAGACGGACAATCGTCGCCATCGCCTGCCAACGGTTCTGCGAAGGCGTCCGGTTCCATGCTCCCTCGCGAGGTAGTCGTCCCGATAAGCACGGTTAATCGTTTCTTTCCTGAAGTCATGCGCGAAGCCAGTTCGGGGCGCAACTTGACCGCAGTCGCCAATGCCAAAGCGACAAGGAGCGTCATCTACGCGAATAGCGATAGCTCCAAGAAAGTGACGATCACCGTGGACGAATACCCGACAGCGAGTGATGCGTCGTCGGCCTATGAGGAAGCTGTGGCCAAGAGCAAGACTGTTCCGGGCTTCAAGCCAATTTCCGCGGAGAATCTCGGCCAAAACGCTTTTGTCGGAACCGTAACGCAGGGAGGAGAGACGCACATCGGCCTTGGTGCGCTACACGGCACGCTAATCGTAGGAGCAACCCTGGCAGGGTACGATCCCACGCCAGAGAACACAGTCAGGCTCATCTCCCTGACTCGCGAGGAAGAACGCGCTGCCAAAGTCGCTATGGACTGAAACCGATAGAAATAGTCGGTGCGACTCCAAATATTTTTCCTATATCGTTTGTCGTTCTCGCTGTTTCTATTTGCGCGAAATGAAATCACGCGGCTATCTTGCGACCCGTGTTCAGCTTGATCATGCTCGGCAGCGGGAGCGCCGGGAATAGCGCGCTCGTCGCCACCGAGCATTGCAAGATTCTCGTTGATGGCGGTCTGAGCGCGCGGCAAGTCGTGCTGCGCCTTGAGCAATGTGGCGTCACGCCGGAGGAGCTCGACGGCGTTGTTCTGACGCACGAACACACTGATCACATCTGCGGTCTGGAAGTTCTCTGCCACAAATTCGATCTGCCGATTTACTGCAATCGACTCACGGCCGAGGCGCTTCGGTCCAGCGATCTCTCGGAGCGATGTCGGAACTGGCGATTGTTTGCGACTGGCGGTGAGTTTTCGATCTGCGATATCACGGTGCAAACCTTCCCCGTGCCGCACGACGCAGTGGATCCGCTTGGGTTTGTGCTTCACGCCGGCTCAGGCAGCCTCGGATTTATCACCGATCTCGGTTACGTGACCAAATTGATTACTGAACGCTTGCGACAGGTGCAAACGCTCGTGGTCGAGACGAATCACGACGAAAAACTTTTGCAGAACGACACGCATCGGCCGTGGCCGGTGAAACAGCGCATCCAGTCGCGGCACGGACATCTGTCGAACGCGGCTGCGGCGGGAGTGATTGAGGAATTGCTACCCGGAAAAATCGAGCGCGTCGTGCTCGGGCATCTCAGCCGCGATTGCAATACGCCGGCGCTCGCTTTGAACACGGTGCGCGCATCGCTCGACAAGTGCGGCAGGAACGATGTCGAAACTTATTGCGCGGCGCAATTCGAAATCAGTCCCCGATTTCGCATCGGCGACACCGAGCCCGGCGCGTTTCAATCAACGTTCGAAAACGTTTTCTTCCAAAACGCGGTGTAACGGTTGTCGCCGACTGTCGGGTATGTCACTTGTGCACAGTGACACACTTGCGACTACGCCTGCTTCGTGTGATGACGAGGCATGTACGCGGTTGAACTCGACCTGTCGAAACGCCTGCTGGTGATCAGCGCTGCGCAAAAAGTCACGGCCGAGGAGGCAAGGATGGCCGCGCAACGCATCCGTGAGGTGTTGCAAGATGTCGCGCCCGGCTTTCGCGTTCTGGCGGATTTCCGCGGGCTGCAGTCAATGGATCCGGCGGCAGCGCGGCACATCGCCAATATTATGGATGTGCTTGCCGAAAAAGGGGTCGCCTCGGTGACGCGGGTCATGCCCGATCCGCACAAGGACATTGGTCTCAACATTCTCTCGCAATTCCATTACGGACCGGACGTCAGTATCACCACTTTCGAGACATTGGCCGATGCGGTACAAAGTATCGCAGCCAAAGCCGATTCTTCGTCGAGTTAATTCTGCGCAGCTTTGTTTCCTGCCTTCATCGCCTCGGCTTCGGTCATGTATTTGCCTTTTTCCGTGGTCCCGTAGAAACGCGAGCCTTCCTTGTGGTAAACGTGTGTTTCGGTGTTAACCCAAACCTTGCCATGGCCTCCGCCAGGCGCGGGCGCTTTTGTTGCTGCCTGAGCGCTCGTGCCTTTCGCTGGGGCTGGCGCCGCGGCGGCGGGACTGGCTGCTGCGCCAGAGGTCTTCGGTTTGAACAAATCGCCCAGATTAAACTTCCCCGGTGAGGGTGATGGGGTTGGGTGCGTCGCCGGGGCGGGCGTGGCCTTGGCTTTCTTCATTGCCCGATGCTTTGCGGGCGTTTGCGATGGAGAAGGCGATTCGGCCGGACTCGGCGACTGCGCCTGCGAAATACAAATGCCGGCAAATCCAACAAGAGCGATCAGAGCATAAATCTTTGTAATCATGGAGCTAGCGTAAGAAGGCGAAGGGATTACAGTCAATCCAATTCGAAGGAACTCGGAGCGCAATTTCAGCACCGGGCTTGAGCGGGCCGGTCGTCTGCGCTACCCTCTCGCCGGTGGACCTAACTCTGGGATGCCTCAAGTGGGCTGCGGTGGGTTTCGTCGTCGCTTTTGCCCTGATGAAACTGTTCGAAGCCAGCCATATTCACGACGACATTCCCAAGCCAGCATTCAAAATTCGGCAGACCAAGCGCGCAACATTCGTGTTATCGATATTCGCAGCGGTGCTTTCAGGTTTAGTCTGGTTGCTGGTGCAAAAGCTGGACTGATCCGCCTTCGCCAAGGCTACGGTGGACAATGGCTCGCTTAGCCTACGTAAAATCCGCCGTTCACGTTGAGCACGTGTCCGGTGATGTAACTTGCCATTGGCGACGCCAGGAACAGCGCGGCATCGACAATCTCGTGGGCTTCGCCAAGACGGCCGAGCGGGATTTGTTTAATGAAGTTCAGCGTCACTTCCTCGGGCATGCCTTTGCTCATTCCTACATCGATGAATCCAGGCGCAATGGCGTTCACCGTTATGTTCTGCCGCGCAAACTCGCGTGCTGAAACTTTTGTGAGCGCGATAATTGCTGCTTTGCTCGACGAATAATTCGCCTGACCGAACAATCCCATCTGTCCGCTCACGGACGACATGTTGATCACTCGTCCGCCGTTGCGCAGAATCGCTGCCGCTTTCTGTGTGACTGTAAACGTCCCGATGAGATTGACGCGGATGACGCTCTCGAATTCGTCCGGAGACATCTTCTTGATGGTGCGATCGCGGATAACCCCGGAATTGTTTACCAGAATATCGAGCCAGCCGCGCTGATCCTGGATCTGCTTTATCATCGCTTCGACCTGGGGCGGCTGCGTCACGTCGCACTCGATCACCAGCGGTTCATTCAGTTCCTTCGCTACACCCAGAGCATCGGCTTTGTTTTGTCCCTGCGCGTCAGCGACATAATTCACCACGCATTGGGCACCCCGTGTGCCGAAAGCCTGAATCATCTCCGCGCCAATCCCGCGCGAACTGCCCGTAACCAGCACAACTTTGCCGGTGAAATCGAGAGGATCCTTCATGACGATT
>DATDAJ010000077.1:0-9575 GCA_036525475.1 Candidatus Udaeobacter sp. | reverse complement strand
GATTTTCCCGACACCGGCGAGAATTACGCGAATAAAGATGGAAGCACTCGCGTTCATTGTGGAGCGACTGAAGGAGATGGTGAGACAATCCCGATGCCTTCGCTGTCCCCAGGTCGCTCACGTTTGTGTTTCGTCTTTTCTGGCTTCTCCCTAGGTTCGGCGGGCGAACTGGTGGCCAAAGCCTTAGAGCCCCCCGGCGTTGCGGTTGCGGCGCTTTCATTCGGAGACGCGTCCAGATGTCTTGGCCCTAGCTTTTCCTCTGTGGCGCGTTGTTGTTTCTTCAATTCTATTTGCCGACGACGCAGCTCTCTGCCTTCGGCCGGACGACCGAATGACGGGGAACCCGACACGGATGCTGAGTTGCCGGGCGACAATGAAGGACTCGCGGAAATCTCCGGCGCTGTTCTCGTGAACGGCGGCCGTGTCGCAGCTGGTGTCAGGCTGGCCGCTGGTGCTGGTGTCGGCGAGGAAGTTATTACAGGGGCGGCGGGTGAAACAGGGTTGGCCCGGCGGAAAGGGGTCGCGCTGGGTGCGAACCCGACCGGGCGACGCGAGGGTCCAACCGACCGGGGTAACATCGCCGGCGCCACCGGCAGCGCGGTCGCTGCTGGGATCGGTGATGATCCCAACGCCGACGGCGACGTTGGAGAACCAAACGTGTGAGGCGATACCGCTGGTGAAGTTTCAGCGGACGCTGCCTCCGCCGGTTTTGCAAATGTTTTTGGGGGAGCATTCGCCGGCAGTGTGGATTCGGATTTGATTTTCTCCCGCGCTTTCCGCACCGCTTGCTGATCGGTGATTCCTTCCCAGCCGCGCTCGACAATTGGCTGCGCCACGGTCTCCTTCACTGTGCGCGGCCGCTGAATTGACTCCCCCTTGGCAATTACCGGCGCAGGCATCTGGATTACTTCTCCTCTGATAACCGACTTCGGGGTATCCGTTTCGATATCGATCGAGGTCTGGCGCTCCAGACGCAACCGCTCCACCGGCTGCCGCGCGCGTGCGCGCACTTCATCGTAGCTGGGACCTTGATTTACGATTGTGACATTGTTGTACGTAATGTTGGTGACGTTGGTCGTTTGAGCCACGATCGTCACGTTGCGCGTGGGTGGAACCAGAACCGTCTCAACGCGACGCGCGCCAAACTCATTGGTCGGAACGAAGCAGTATTGCTCTGGACCGATATCGTAATAACTGTCAGCCCAATTTTGGATGCCTGCGCGGCGGTCGAAACGCGCTTCGGGAGGCAGGGGCGCCCAGCCGATGTAATCATTGCTTTTGCGCCACGACACCCACGCCGGCGCCCATTCTTCTCCTGGCAGCCATACCCATCCAATGTTTCGCAGACGCGTCCAGCGTCCATAATGATAGGTGGCCCAGCCAAAAGGCTCCTCGGATACCCATGTCCAGCCCGCGTCGGTATAAACCCAGCGCCCGTTCGTGTAAGGCCGCCAACTCCGTGACCGCTCGGCTTCGTTGGGTTGCCATACGAAGCCGTAATTGGAAGTTTCGCGCCAGGCGCCGTATGGCTCCAGCTTTCTGTGAAAAGTTGAATAGGAAGCTGTCGGTTGCTTCGCGACATGCAGCGGAGTTTCGGCGGATACTGTCGCTGCTGCATGCGCCGTGACTTGTTGCTGTTCAGCTAAAGCTTTCTCGCGCGCCTCGAGTTCGGCCTGCCGCTGAGCCAGATCTTGTTCCGTCTGCGCTTGCCGTTCCGACGCCAACCGTTGCTCCACCCGCCGCTCAATCTCAGCATTCCGTTCTTCTTCAGTTTGCTGCTTTTGACAGGAACAGAATACCGCCAAAAAGACAGCTAACGGCACGATAAAAATTCTTTTCATGGCAGAATTAGACTACGATTAATTTTGGTTATTCGAACTTGGAAATACCAACAGTATGGACGTCGATTTTGTGTGCACAAACGTGCTCACTCCAACTGCAATGCTGCAATGGCGTCCATGACACGCTGGCTCAGTAGTGCGTAACGGTTTTTTTTTGGTGAATCCACGTCGGCTGGCGTAAAAACAATCGGTTCTCCAATCACGATCGTAATTGGCACAAGCCGAAGTCGGCCGCTGCCGCGGGGCAGCGCTTCGCGAGCGCCGAAGATCCGCATCGGCACGACCGGCGCGAGCGTTTTGGCGATTATCAAACCCAATCCCGGTTCCGCAATTTGAAGGTTGCCGTCGAGGGTGCGTGAGCCTTCCGGGAACAACAGGACGCCGTCACCGGCCTGTAAAACGCGAATCACAGCTTTGATGGCGCTGCGATCAACGCCTTCCTGATTCACCGGGATCACGTTCAGCTTTGGCAAAACACGCCCCAATAGCGGTACGTCCAGAAGCGTTCGCCGGGCGAGAAAATAAATCGCTCTATCACACGTGCTCCCGGCTAGTGGCGGATCGAGATAGCTCTGATGATTCATCGCCAGAATCACCGGCCCGCTTTGAATCATGCGCTCCCGATGAATGACGCGAAACCGAAACAACACTCGGCCGGTCAGCCGGCTTAAATGGTAGCCAACCCAATAATAGAAATTCATTCGCCGAGCGCGCGATTTGTGATCTGAACATCGCTAATCGGCAAACCCGCTTGCTCAAGCCGCATCATTATCTGCCTCACCACTTGTTCGACAGTGACATGCGAAGTGTCGATCAGGTGCGCGTCTTTCGCTTTTACGAGTGGTGAGACGGCCCGTGAGACATCATCGCGATCGCGAATGGTGATTTCGTCGCGCTCACCTTGTGCGGCACGACGTTGCAGCCGCACCTCAGGAGAAGCATCGATATAGAATTTGTAGGGGGTGTCGGGGAAAACGACCGACCCAATGTCGCGGCCTTCGATTACCACGTCATGCCCCTCAGCACAGTCATGAAGTCTCTCTGAAACGATGTCGCGAACTCGCGGTGATTTGCTGACACGAGAAACGCTCTCGTTCACACGGTCTTCGCGTAAATGCTCGCCGGGATCGGCGTCATCCACAACGATGCGCGCCTCGCCATCTCGAACAACGCATGCAAGCGCCGCTGAATCCAGCGCCTCAGAGATGCGCTCGCCCTCATCAGGCCGAATCCTGTTTTGAAGGAGATGCCAGGTGATCGCTCGATAGATTGCACCCGAGTTGACGTAGATAAATCCTAGTTGTCGGGCAAGCTTCCGCGCAACGCTGCTCTTTCCCGAAGCAGCGGGACCATCAATGGCGATCACACGGTGGTGGGAAGCGTATGATCCCATGTGTAGTTAGTGCCTAACGAAACTACTCCTGTGCAGGGACAGGAGTGAGTGAACCGATAACCGGCGTGCTAATCTGCATCCGTTTCGGGTTGGTAAATTCTTCAAGAACTGCTTCGAATCCGGGATACGATTCACGAATACATTCGGCGTCCTGAATAATCGTCTCGCCTTCAGCAAACAGGCCCGCTACAGCAAAGGCCATGGCAATGCGATGATCGCCAAAGCTCGGCAAACGCGCTCCGTGCAACGGCGCTGGTCCATAAATTTCAAGCCCATCAGTTAACTCGGCGACCTGCGCGCCCATGGTGCGCAGATTGTGCGCGATCGCGGCAATGCGATCGGTTTCCTTAACGCGCAGTTCCTCTGCATGCCGGATGGTCGTTTTGCCGCTCGCCAGAACGGCTGCGATGGACAAAACCGGCAACTCGTCAATGAGCTGTGGCACTTCTTTCCCTTGAATAACCGTGGCTTTTAGCGGTACCCCGGTGACTTCCACCACTCCGCGCGGTTCAACGTGCTCGATATCCTCGATCGCTTCTCGAACATGCGCACCCATTCGGAGGAGCACGCCCAGCATGGCCGTTCGCGTATCATTTAATCCAATGTCGCGAATCAGCAGATGTCCACGGCTCTGCGCCGCAGCGGCAACCAGCCAAAACGCCGCCGAAGAGATGTCGCCGGGAATGTCGAAATCGCGTGACTCCGGAACCTGCTCACCGAAAACGCTAACGCTGCCGTCATCTTCGGTTGTGGATCGCACCATGAAATAATTGAGCATCTTCTCCATGTGATTTCGCGTCGGCACTGGTTCTTCAACGGTGGTTTTGCCTTTCGCAAAGAGACCGGCCAGCAGCAGGGCGCCTTTCACTTGTGCACTCGCTGCCGATGGGCGGTATTGAATTCCACGAAGTGATCCGCCATGGATGCGCAATGGTGGCGTACCGTCAGGACCTTCAGCAACGACGCTCGCGCCCATCTCACAAAGCGGCGCGATCACTCGATCCATGGGCCGTTTGGACAAGCCCGGATCCGCCACCAGCCGGCTCTCAAATTTTTGCCCGGCCAGTAGACCCGCGAGAAGCCGCATGGTCGTACCCGAATTGCCGCAATTGATTTCCTGGTTTGGCGCGGTAAGGACTCGCTTCTTTCCGTGAACGACTAACGTCGTCGGCTCAGGCTGTTCGATCTTGATTCCCAGCGCGCGCATTGCGTTCACCGTATGCATGCAATCGTCGCTGGGGAGAAATCCGCGCAGCGTACACACGCCGTTGGAGAGAGCGGCGACGATCACCGCGCGATGCGAAATGCTCTTATCGCCGGGCACAGTAATTTCGAGATCGATCCGAGGCGCGCGTTTTATCCGCAATTCCATAGAATCAATCTAAACGTCCTGATATTCTGCCGGATACTCGCATAAAGGCCGTGCAGCGTTAACCCGGCATTCACTTCGCCCATGAGCGAACTCCGGAACCGCTCGTGTTATGGCACAAGGAAAATCTTGTCGGTGTAAGGATCCTTCACTTCAGTGCCGGGAGGGAATCCTTCCACATCGATATATTTGCCGGGCGAGTACGGGCTCTCCACCAGATGCGGTTTGCCCGGGACAGGGACCCCGTACGGATAATCTCCCTTTGCCACCTTTGTCGGCGGCGCAGCCGCGGGCGGAGGTGAAGATGCGATGACCGGCGGCGGTGTAGCCATTGGCTGAACCGGTCCGTTCGGATTAAATGGCTGCTGCGGCGGTGGATATTCCTGCGGTTGGGTCGGGGCGTAAGTCGACGGCCGATGGCGCTGCGTTGGTGGTGGTGGCGGCTCCTCAGCACATGAGGCCAAAAAGAAAACCGCGAGGAGAGCAAGCGGGATTGAAAATTTCATAATGAAAATTTTGCTAATCGTATCCGGAGTCAGACCCGTTGCCAATGATTAAATCACGCTTTGTTCAGGCTGCTTCGATTTGGTGACAAAGAGGAGCACAAATACAATACGCCGGTGTGCGTAATCCGAATCGAAGTACAGATGCGAGACAATTCACACGCAGAGATTTTAGTCGTCGATGATGACGCAATGAGTCGCAGGGTATTGGCCCAACTACTCAGCGCTGCTGGTTACAATTGCCGCGTCTCAAACGATGGTTCCGAAGCGCTGAAGGCAATTCACGCGCAGCCGCCTTCGGTTTTGCTTCTGGATTTCGACATGCCGGGCCTAAACGGCGCCGAGGTGCTTAGGCGCCTTCGCTCAGACGACGATCCGACGGTCGCACAAATCCCGGCTATCATGCTGACGGCACATGGCAGCGAGCAAAGCGAGGTCTCCTGTCTGCAGGCAGGTGCGAACGATTTTGTGACCAAGCCTGTCAATGCGTCGGTGTTGCGGGCGCGAATCGAGACGCAGCTGCGGCTTCGCTCAATGCGGCGACAACTCGAACGGCAAAACAATGAACTGGAGAAATGGCGCCGTGATCTGGAGCGCGATCTGGCGGCCGCACGCCTGACGCAGCAATCATTGATACCGCAGAAACCGCTGTTGTTGCCGGGTTGGCAAATCGCAACATGCTACCATCCTGTCATCCAAGTCGGCGGCGACATTTATGGCTGGCTCCGAATGAAGGACGGCCGGGTATTGTTCTGGATCGCAGATGGCACAGGGCACGGTGCGGCTGCCGCGTTACTGACAACGTTGGCAAAACTTCTTTTTCACCACGGCAGCATGGATCACGATTCGCCGGCCACCTTGATGGAAGGAGTGGATAATGATTTTCGCAGCATCTTTGGAGCGACCTCATTCATGACTGCGATGTGTGTTGCCCTTGATCCCGCAACCGGACACGCTCAGGTCGTCGGCGCAGGGCACCCGTCGCTCTTGATTGTTCATCACGACGGCACAACGGAATCGATCGCTTCGGTCGCGCCGCCACTGGGCTTGATCAAACGAACGGCATTCACTGAAACAGCGATCGAACTTGAGCCCGGCGATGCTTTCCTCCTCTACACCGATGGGTTGTTCCGCTGGGCGAAAGACGAGCGCAATCCGATGACTCCGGGGCAGCTCAAAAAAGTTCTGGATCATTCCGCGCCCACCGCCGAGGCGTTGCTCAAAGGGATCGTAGCGCAAACAGCTCCCAAGAATTCTGCGAAGACTGCTCCCGATGATGTGGCAGCAATCGCCGTGCGCCGGGAGGACCGGCAATAAAAATTTTTTATTTAGCTCAAATTTAGTCTTGCTCTCCCGCAGGCGAAACGTTAGTCAGCGTCCATGCCGAAAACCAAAAAAACTTCCAAGCGCAAACCGAATCCCGCCTTCATGAGACCGGTCCAACCGGACGATAAGCTTGCTGCTGTCGTCGGTTCGCAGCCGCTATCACGGCCGGAGCTTACAAAAAAGCTTTGGGCATACATCAAGAGGCGCGGTCTGCAGGACAAAAAGAAAAGAATCATGATCAACGCCGACGACGCGCTCAGGCCGGTATTTAATGGCAAGAGCCAGGTGAGCATGTTCGAGATGACCAAACTCGTCTCGAAGCATCTGCGCTAGATCACGATTTCCTGCGACAGCCCGGCGTTGCCGCGTCGGGCTATTGCAGGCTTGAAAAAATAATAGCTGCCCCGGGCGGTGCGTTGTACCGCTCTTGCGCCGGGCTGCAACTGCATCGAATATGGTGGAGTGAAAATCCCTCGATTATTTCTCTTCGCAGCCGCAGTCTCGCTTGTTTTCGCTCCCTTCGCGCGGGCGGAATCCGATTGGCTGCATGATTGGAACAAGGCGCAGGAAGAAGCGAAAGCAAATCACAAACTTCTGTTCCTCAATTTTACAGGGTCTGACTGGTGCGGGTGGTGCATCAAACTCGATAAGGACATTTTCTCGCAGCCGCAGTTCAAAGACTACGCGCACCAAAATCTCGTGCTGGTGGAGCTCGATTTTCCTCGCAAAAAATCCCAGCCCACAGAGGAGAGAAAGCAAAACGTTCAACTGGCCCAGCAGTACGAAGTTCTTGGATTTCCCACCATCGTCGTGCTGAATAGCAGCGGCCAAAAGGTGTGGCAGTTCGACGGTTATTTCCCCGGCGGCCCGGAAGCGTTCATCTCGCAGCTGCAAAAGTTGCCAAAGGGTTAAGGCACGCCCGATCCAAATTTCTCGGTAAGCATTCCGCGTTGGTGCAAATTCGCGTCGCTGTTGCTAAAACATCAGGCGGATTCTTTCGCCGATTTCTTCTCGGCTGTCTTCGTCTCGCCGGACGAAGAAGTTTTTGCTGGCTCGGTTTTTGAGGATTTGTCGCCGCCTTCGGATGCTTTCGGCGCAGATTCCTTTTTGGCAGCTGCTTTGTATGATTCGCTGCGATAATCAGTGCTGTAGAATCCCGAGCCCTTGAAAATCAGACCCGCGCCGGTACCAAGTAAACGTTTCACCTTCCCGTGTCCCCACTTTGGCAACCGGCAAGACTCCTTCGGACATTCGCGAAACGGTTCATCGCGCATCGACTGGAACGCTTCGAAAGTCTGCCCGCACTTCTCACACGAATATTCATAGGTTGGCATGAGCAGTTTAGCTGGGCTCCACGCTTTCAGGAACGACGCTGGGAAGTCTGCATTAAACAAATTACAATTCAACCCGACTGATGCCTAATTGAACAAAGCCGGCCCAAACCCATGCTTGTGAGGTTCACCGACATGAACGTCGGTACGAACAGGAGTATCAAGAAGGAAGAAGCAAAATGACCTCCGAAAAAATAATGACGAAACACCCTCTGGGTAAAAGCGGGAAGAATATCGACAGAAAAAAATACGACACGCTCAAGAAGGCTATCCTGTCAGCCCTGCGAAAAAATGAGCTCACGCACACCGAATTGTTCAGCCGCCTCAACAAGAGCTTAAAAGGCAAGTTCTCAGGAAATATCAGTTGGTACGGCGAAACCGTTAAGCTTGATTTGGAAGCCAGAGAACTCATCGAAAGAACCGCTTCAAAGCCTCAAAAATATCGGCTGAAATGAAAAAGACGCGCTACTTGGACCATATTGACCTGCGTGTGAGCGACCTGAAGCGCGCACACAAGTTTTATGGAAAGCTGCTGCCAGCACTCGGTTTTTCCTGCGATCGCTCGAGCGGACGTTGGGGAATCTTCTATGCGGCTGGCGGAGGCAAGCCGGATGCGTTTTTCGGCTTCACGCAAGACCGACGTCATCAGCCCAATGGCACGCGACTCGCTTTTTGGGCTGAGACCCGTGAAGAAGTGGATCGGTTGGCCCGGCTCGTGCGCAAGATCGGCGGAAAATGCTTGGAAGGTCCGGAGGTCTGTCGCGCTTACAGCCGCGGCTATTATGCCTGCTTTTTTGAAGATCCGGACGGAAACAAACTAGAAATTTGTTGCAGGGAAAGTCCGGTTATCCCGGGTTAGCGGTCAGCATTCGCCTGGCCCCGTCCCAGCTACTTGCGGAGTGATCGCAGAGTACTTGTCGACACATCGCGTTTTAGCGAGAATTACCGTCGCACGATGAAAGCAAATCAACCAACCGTCTACGGCGTCACTAAAATCGCACAACTCTTTCCCAGCATCAGGAAGATCAAGAACAAATCGCTGCGCGAAAAGGTCGCTGCGGTCTGGAGCGAGGCTATCACCACAGGGTGCGGCGGGAAGGGCTGGACATTCGCTGAACTTCGAGCGGTCAAGTTCACTCTGCTCGCCGGCGACATTAAAATGACTTTCGTCGAGCATCTCAATTCCTGCGCTCGGCAATGCACCGCCATCGCCGATGTGCTCAAAAAATCTTTCCGCTGCAGCATTCCCATTCAGCGCGACTACCTCATCGCAGGTGCGCTTCTGGCGGATGTGGGCAAACCGCTGGAGTTTGATAAGGACGCGTCAGGTAACGTGATCCAAGGCAAGTTTGGGCAGCAGGTGCGGCATCCCTTCAGCGGCGTCGCGCTGGCCTACAAGCACGGCATACCCGGGGAAGTCTTGCACATCATCGCAACGCACAGTCATGAAGGTGACAAGATGGAGCGCTCGATCGAATCTATTATTTTCCATCACGCAGACTTCGTAGATTTCGATATCGCCAAGTTGCTGGGAAAGCGCGCCGCGAAAAAATAATTTTGCCCACGAAACACACGAATTGACGCGAATTTTCCGCTTCATTAATTAGGACTGTCATGTTGAGCGAAGCGAAACATCTGGATCTATTCTCTTTGGGGAGTCGGTCGAAAAGTGATCAGAGGTTCTTCGCTTCGCTCAGAATGACATTTGCGAAATGGGTAGAGTCCTGTCTTCGTGTGAGTCGTGAGTAATCCCAAAGTGATATGGGCCTTACACTTGTTGAAAAGATTGCGGCGCGTCATGCGGATGGGCTT
>DATDAJ010000076.1:0-2828 GCA_036525475.1 Candidatus Udaeobacter sp. | reverse complement strand
CTCTCCGGCTTGGGAATTTGACTTCTCGCCAGCGGAATCGGCATCTTCACGGCGCTGAGCGGCAGTCACCGTCCTTCGTTAAGATCACGTCCGGACGAATCTCGCGAAATTCGGCAGTAGGTCGCCCACAGCATGAATGAGCATAAGCGCGAAGAGATTTTTGTTCGGCCCAGATTACGCCAAAAATGATTCCACTTACTGCCAGGACAACAATCGAGTAGGCAATCGCATCGAGCGCGCTCGGATGTGGACCGATGTGCGTTTTGTTATTAACGCGTCACCGCGAATGATTTCCCTTGGGCAGCAGGTAATGGGTAACGGTCCATTCGCCGATACTGGTTCCAGCTTGCAATCCGTCCTCGCTTGCAGATCGGAAGTGAATGCCCCCGTATATTCTGCTCAATGCCGCTTCCTCAGCTGCATCCTGGCACGTCGAAAAGCTGCGGTACACTCCGGGAAGAAAATCCGAGCCGGTCGTGAACGGCAGATCTTCCGTCCCAAAAAACAGCGGGAACACAGTCGCGGCAGCAGCGCTAAACGTGCTGTGCCCGGAGGTATAATCAGGGAAAGGTGGGGTTACGATGAATGACCTCCAGTTCAGTTGCGGCTCGGCGAAGGCAATCGCGGTTACCGGTCGCCAGAAATGGTAGGTGTACTTGGCATCCCAGGAGCAAATGGCGGCGTCTGCCATTGCAACGTTCAAGAGCGCAAACAATCTTGCGTTTTCTTCCAACGTGGTGTCTCGCGTTTCAGCTATGGTCTGCGCAATGCTGTTCCAGTGGCCAGGAGGCGTTTCGGTGCCCGCGCCATCAGCCCAAAATAATGCTATCTCGGTCTGGTCTTCCGTGCGTGTTGAACCCACAGCTGCGCCGAGTTGTTTGACTTCTTCGTAATCTGCCGCGTACCGCTGACTGTCTAGAGAGGGCGGTCCCGGCGGACGAAACTGTGAGCTGCTGCTTATTGCAAATGGCGCGACGAATCCCCATTGCGGCAACAAATAAGGAAGAAATGCCGGAGGCGTGGGAATCCAAACACCAGGACCACTGCCGCCAGGTGGCTGAACGATCGCATTGGAACCATCAGTCGCCCGCGCCGCGAGGATTTGGCTCGCGACGAATTCGCCCCACGCGAGGCCTGCCGTTTTATGCGGGCTATTGGGAATCGTGGCGAGAATCGCGGTGTGAAGCGCATCAAAGCTGGATGTGTGGCTTGGAAACAGGCTGACAAGCGACTGGTGCGCAGCGGCGCTTGCAGCTGCAACGCGAGACGCACTGGCCGGAACCGCGCTTGGCACCAGGTAGGGTTCATGGGTGCGCGCGATGCCATTGACCGCGTCGTAAATTGACGTGTGAAGAATGGCGAGGCTGCGGGAGGCAATCGGTGGCGCGGTCCGGTCGGCGCGAATTGCATCCAGTACGGCGTTGTTCCAGTCGGTGACAACATCGGCATTGGCAGGAATACCGATGCTAGAGGCAAGATTGATGACGCCAATAAACGCTACGAAAAGCGAACCTCTGACAACCCTATGCATAGCAGTCCCCTCCTTAGGTAAATCGAATGACCTCTTGTAGGGTTTAGCAGACCCGGGTGTCAAGGCCGATCTGATCCGCTATTCCGAGCGCTCACGCGCTTTTGGGGGTTCCGTCTGTAACGCATTATGCGGATAAACTTTCGTAATCACTAAAACGCCTTGGTGTTGTTCTGGGATTGATTCCGCGATAATCCTCTCCGCCCGTCATCACCGTACATCTCCGCAGTGTCAATCAAGCTCATGCCAAGCGACGAATTTCAAACGCATCCGGAAAGCGGGAAAACCGAAGAAACCTTCGCTCTAGAGGCTTTCCCACCCGCGTGGCCCATTAAAGAATGGACCTGCGGAGTATCTGGCGGAAAAATCGTCTGTAGTCTGCTAACGCTCTGCGAGGAACCGCGAGAGTCGCTTTTCTTTAGCGCACGATCGCGCTCAGTCGTTCAACCAGGGCCTTACCCTTTGCGCGATCGTTAATAACGAATGTGTTGTTTTCGCCGTGCGTTGACCACGGACCGCGGGGCACTTCACTGAATTCCACGAATCTCCAGTCGGTGACGTCAGTTGGTTGCAATCCGAGGTAATCGCGCACAGCGGGCGAAACATCGAGGCCGGCGCCTTTGTTGAGATTAGGCTTCGGCCGTTCGTTCCCGAAGACATATTGCCAGTGGTCTGTTCGGAATGGTCCGGCATCTTCCCACTGCGCATACGCGGTTCGATTGCCTTTGCGGATCGCAATCCATCGGCCTTTGCAGGTGGAAACCGCGGGGCCCTGATACGCTTCGTTGAACCAGGGAACGACACGCGACGCTTCGGGACGATGGCCCTCCTTCGCTTTGTCATTATAGGGCAATGCACAGTAGAACGGATTAAGCCCCGGGGTGAATTTCACCGGCATATAATTGCTGCGATGAGAAGGATTAGGGTCATCCATCCCACCGTAATTTTTAGTCCATTGGTTGTCCCATGAGCTCACCCGATTGGGAACGGGATTATTGTCGGACGGTTTTTCGCCGATCCAGAAGATGGTCGTCACGATGTTGCTTTTCCACGGGTAACGCTGTCCCGGTTGAAGCCGTTCTACGGCCAACTGGCCCGGCGTGAACGCGAGTGAACTGACATCGAGCACGCGATCGTCTGCTGATTTCTCAGATTTTTTGCTGAACTTCGTTTTCGCAGGTTCTGCCTTCGATGTGGCGCCATGTGCGAAAAGAGATGAGATGGACGAAAGCAGGACGGCAATGGCGTGAGTAAATTTTCCAGGTTTCATTTGTTGTTATTAACGCGAGCGCAAAACAGG
>DATDAJ010000075.1:0-3474 GCA_036525475.1 Candidatus Udaeobacter sp. | reverse complement strand
CTATGGAATTGAACCGCAACGGCGCGTTGGCACGGCACGGGGTGAAATTGATCGGCGCGAATGCGCAGGCGATCGCAAAAGGCGAAGATCGCCAATTGTTCAAGGAAGCGATGTTGCGCATCGGCCTCGAAGTGCCTCGCTCTGGCATAGCGCGTTCGCTTGCGGATCTCGATCGCATCGTTGCCGAGATCGGCACATTTCCGCTAATCATTCGTCCGGCGTTCACATTGGGCGGTACTGGCGGTGGGATCGCTTACAATCGCGAAGAACTCGACGAGATCGCAGCGCGCGGCCTGGATCTTTCCCCAGTGCGCGAAGTATTGATCGAAGAATCGCTGGTCGGCTGGAAAGAATTCGAGATGGAAGTGATGCGCGACCGGATGGACAACTGCGTTGTCGTTTGTTCCATCGAGAATTTCGATCCCATGGGTGTGCACACGGGCGACTCCATCACAGTCGCGCCTGTGCAAACGCTGACTGACAAGGAATATCAAATGATGCGCGACGCCGCGTTCGCGGTGATCCGTGAAATTGGCGTCGAGACCGGCGGATCGAACATTCAGTTCGCCGTGCATCCAGAAGACGGTCGCATGGTCGTTATTGAAATGAACCCGCGCGTGTCGCGTTCCAGTGCGCTGGCATCGAAAGCGACCGGTTTTCCAATTGCAAAGATCGCGGCCAAACTCGCAGTCGGCTACACGCTTGACGAAATTAAAAACGACATCACTCGCGAAACGCCGGCCTGCTTTGAGCCGACGATTGATTACTGCGTGGTCAAAGTGCCCCGGTTCACGTTTGAAAAATTTCCGCAGGCAGATGCGACGCTCACGACGCGGATGAAAAGCGTCGGCGAAGCGATGGCGATCGGGCGCACGTTTAAAGAAGCGTTGCAAAAAGCGCTGCGCAGCCTGGAGATCAAACGCTTCGGCTTGTTAGGTGACGGCGCGGATAAGGATGTCGACCTTGAAATACTGCGATTGAAGCTGGCAATCCCGAATGCCGAACGAATCTTTTACATCGCACAAGCGTTTCAAAAAGGCGCGTCGATCGATGAAGTTTATGAGCTAACGAAAATCGACAGATGGTTTTTGCGAAATGTGCAGCAGATCGTGGAGGAAGCGAGATTCCTGGAAACTGCGCCGCCCTCGCGCGCACCGCGGGATGTCTCGTCCGCTCGGAAGTCAGGCTTCCAGCCTGACTCGGCCGACGAGCCTCTTGCTCGCCGAGTAGCGAATCAGCCGGCTGACCGCCCGATGACCAAGTCAACCGAAATCGTTGACGTCAGATTCCGTGGCCTGGATCCGCAGCGGCCAATCGTGCAAAAGCGCGGGCACCTGCCGCACTGGGAACAATCCGGTGCAACTTACTTCGTCACATTTCGGTTGGCGGATTCACTTCCAGCCGATGTTCTCGCGCCGTGGAAAGACGAACGCGCTGCCTGGTTGAAGCTTCACCCGCAGCCGTGGGATTGGAAGACTGCGCGTGAGTACATGCGCAAATTTGAGGAAGAACGCGAGCATTGGCTGGATCAAGGACACGGCTCGTGTTTGCTCCGCGAACCACAGGCTGCTGCGATTGTGGCGGAGTCGCTGGATCATTTCGATCAGCAAAGATATTTGATCGACTCCTACGTCGTGATGCCCAACCACGTGCACGTGCTGTTCAAGCCACTTGGGAAACACTCGCTCATGGACATTTTGCACTCTTGGAAATCATTCACCGCAAACGTGCTCAATCGGAAAATGAATCGCGAGGGAGCGCTGTGGATGCACGAAAGCTTCGACACAATTGTCCGCGACGCCGAACATTTGCGCGTGTGCCGAGATTACATTGCGCAAAATCCCAAAAAGGCCCATCTGACGCCAGACGAATTTGTTCTGGAGCGACGCGACGTGTTACTCATCGATGGGGAAACCCGAAGTGAGGCATCTTGCCTGACTCGGCCGTCGCGCTGCCAGCCCCACGTTGTTTTGGACGAGCAAGATGCTCGCCAGCCGAGTGAAGCTGGCAGCTTCACTTCCGATACCGCACCCGCAGATGGTGCGCTCGAGAGAGAACAACTCCTCCGTGCGAAGAAGCTAGGTTTTTCAGATCGGCAACTGGCGGTCGCCAATGCGGTTGCCGAAAGCGAAATTCGATCCACGAGGAAAACTGAAGGCGTTACCCCTACCTACCGCCTCGTCGATACGTGCGCGGCGGAGTTCGAAGCGTACACGCCTTACTACTACTCGACATACGGCGACGAGAACGAGCGACGCGAGAGCGACAAACGCAAGATCATGATCCTGGGCGGCGGACCGAACCGGATCGGCCAGGGAATTGAATTCGATTACTGCTGCGTGCATGCCGCCTTCGCCCTGCGCGAGCTTGGATTCGAAACGATCATGGTGAACTCGAATCCGGAAACGGTTTCGACCGATTATGACACGAGCGACAAACTTTATTTTGAGCCGCTCACGCTTGAGGACGTGCTCAACATTTACGATCAGGAACAGCCCGAAGGTGTGTTTGTGCAGTTTGGCGGCCAAACACCGCTGAATCTCGCCAGCGGATTGGAAGCGGCAGGCGTCCCTATTCTTGGGACTCAAACCGAAAGCATCGAGACCGCGGAAGACCGAAAACTGTTCGCAGCGATGTTGGACAAACTTGGCCTCCGCCAAACGCCAAATGGTTCGGCGACGAACGCCGAGGAGGCCGTGGCGATAGCGAAGAAAATTCGCTATCCTGTGCTCGTTAGGCCAAGCTTCGTTCTGGGCGGGCGCGCCATGGAACTCGTGTATACCGAAGCGGACCTGAGACGCTACATGACGAGTGCGATTGAAGTAACACCCGATCGTCCGGTGCTTATCGATCGCTTTCTTGAGGATGCGATTGAGGTCGATGTCGATTGCATCTCTGACGGCGAGACGGCCGTGATCGGCGCAATTATGGAGCACATCGAGGAGGCGGGCATCCACAGCGGTGACAGCGCATGCGTGATTCCGACGTTCTCCCTGTCGCAAAACGTTCTAGACGAGATTTCATCCGCGACCAAAGCAATGGCGCGCGAGCTGAATGTGCGCGGTCTGATGAACGTGCAATTCGCGGTGAAAGGCGACGAGGTTTACGTGCTGGAAGTGAATCCGCGCGCGTCGCGTACTGTTCCGTTCGTCAGCAAAGCGATCGGCGTCCCATTGGCGAAGCTGGCCGCCAAAGTGATGACCGGAAGGTCATTACTCGAACTCGGATTCACGAAAGAAATCGTGCCGAAACATTTCTCGGTGAAAGAAGCAGTCTTTCCGTTTCTGCGCTACGAGGGTTTGGACATTTCTCTCGGACCGGAAATGAAGTCGACGGGCGAAGTAATGGGCATCGATATCGATCTCGGTCTTGCGTATGCGAAATCGCAGATGGCTGCGCCGCCTCCGTTACCGAAACGCGGAAGAGTCTTTGTCAGTGTCAAAGACGCCGATAAGGAAGCGATCATTCCCGTCG
>DATDAJ010000074.1:0-2780 GCA_036525475.1 Candidatus Udaeobacter sp. | reverse complement strand
GCTCTCGTCCGCCGAATTCGTGAGGAAATGGTTGGTAACGTTATGAAAATACTGAATCACCTCACACCGGACGAGCAAAAGGCATGGCTGCACATTTACAGCAAAATTTACGACTACTGTCAGTCGAAATGATTTTGCTTTGGCTGTCGGGAATGTTATCAGACTGCGTTGAATCCATTCGCCGGCTTTGTGCGTCTAACCGCTAACGCTGTATGACAAGGTTCTTTCTTTGCCTGGGGATAGTCGCAACGTTCGGGATTCTTGGTCAGCCGGGTTTTGCCGGCACCGAGGGAACATATAGCGGCGAAACGACGTCTCGGACCCGAACAATATCCACAGCGGCCGTGCCTACCTTTACTTTGGACCAAGCGATTCTGACGGCGCTGCAGCGTAACCCTACTCTTCTCAACGCAGAGCAGGAGATCAAACGAACCAAAGGCGTAATTATTCAGGTGCGCGCGCAGGCACTGCCGCAGATCAATGCGAATGCGAATTTCCAATGGACCGATCCGAACCTGACTGGCGCACGCATCCTTGGAAATACCAATAACACGTCGGGATTTACACCCTCCACGACCGCCGGGTCGCTGATGGAAGGACTGCCGTCGCAGGTCGGCGATTTTCGTGCACCGGTCGTCGCTGCAACGCCAGCGCCTGTTAGGAATGTTGAAACGAGCGATATCTCCTACGCGATCAGTGTTACCGGAACGCAGCTCATATTTAACGGCACAACTTTCAATCAGATCCGGGGCACGTTTTTTCAACGCGACAGCGCTTACTTCGCCTTTCGCAATGTTCTGGATCAACTGATCGCCATTGTGAAAACTCAGTTTTACCAGATCATCGTCAATCGTGACCTCGTCAGCGTGAACGAGGAAAACGTCCGGCTTTTGGAAGCTCAGTTGAAAGACCAGCAAAACCGGTTTGAAGCGGGAACAGTTCCACGGTTTAACGTGCTGCAAGCGGACGTGCAGCTGCACAATCAAATTCCGCAACTGATTGCTGCCCAGAACAACTTGCGTATATCGAAGTTGCAGCTGGCTAAAACTCTTGGCCTCGATTTCCAGCGGCGACGTGGTGATAGCCCACCGCTGGAAGTGATTGGTGACATGCCATACATCCCGCGCCCAATTGAACTTGTCGACGCGATCGAAATGGGTAAGCAGCGACGAGCGTTCCTGAAACAAGCGCGGGCAAACGTATTGAACCAGCTCCAACAAGTGCGCGCGGCAGCGGGCCAGTGGCTTCCCAACATTACCACGACCGGCGGCTACGAATGGGTCAGCTCACCGATCAACTCGAGCTTCAACGATATTTCAAAAGGTTGGACCGCACTGGTCCAGGGCAGCCTGCCAATCTGGGACAGCGGCGCGATCGCCGGTCAGGTTATCCAGCAACGCGCACTCCTTTCCGAAGCAAAGATCACTTACGACGACGACGTTCGACAAGTCGAGTTGGAGATACAGCAGGCGTACTCAAATTTGCAGCAGAACCGCGAGCTGATCCAAAGCCAGGAAAAAAATGTCGAGCTGGCTGACGAAGCGTTGCGTCTGGCCAAGGCGCGGCTCGACGCGGGCGCAGGGGTTCAGTTGGATGTGCTGAACGCGACGGTCCAACTGCTCACAGCGCAATCGACGCGTCTACAAGCGCTGTTCGGATACAACTCGTCGCTGGCTGAATTCGATCGGGCAACCGGGGCACAGAGCAGCTACTCGGAGATGTTTGCCAACCTCAAACCGCATGCCACGACGACAAAGACCTATTACACCGGCAGCGATGTAGATGCGATGGGCAAGCCGAAAGAAGTCTTCGAAGAACGAATTTCTACCACGACGCGAAGGACAAGCCCCAAGTAAAGACGTTCAAGTCCGGGAGAGCGTTTGGCAACCTCCACGAATTTCGGATTACTGTCATGTTGAGCAGAGCGAAACATCTCTGATTGCTCTCTTCGCATTCAGCGGAAATTATCTGAGATCCTTCGCTTCACTCAGGATGACAATGGCGAGGCGGATACTGGAGCTTAGAGTTGAAGTGCAAAAATGGCTTTACCCTTCGAACAATTTCCTGCGCTAAGCGCGATCAACATCTGTCGTCACGTTTTCGCGCAAAGAATTCCCGGCATCGACATCTCCCACGATAAAGCCCAAGTGCTGGCACGGCTCGATGCCGCACATCGCGAAATTCGCAACGCAACCGGCTTTGGCGATTGTCCGCTTTTCACCGCCGAACAGATCCACGGTAATGAAATTGCAGTAATCGACAGCCGTAGCCGCGGCCCTGTGGGGCGCGAATTTTCCGCGTGCGATGGCATTATCACCAATCAACGAAGCATCGGTTTCGGCATTTACGTCGCGGACTGCTGCGCAGTTTACATCGTAGATCCAAAAACGCCTGCGATTGGCCTTGTGCATTCCGGCCGCAAAGGCACCGAACTTGGCGTCGTCACAAACGCGATCAGACAAATGATTGAACGCTTCGGCTCCGATCCAGCGGACATGGTCGTGCAACTCAGCCCTTGTATTCGCCCACCCCACTACGAGGTCGATTTCGCTTCTGAAATCATCCGGCAATGTCGCGCACTTGGCGTTCAACACATCCACTACTCTGGCACGTGCACTGCCTGTGATCTGGGCCGCTACTATTCATACCGCGCTGAAAAAGGAAAAACTGGACGGATGCTGGCCTTGATTGGACTGGATCCAACCATCGTGAATTAGACGAAAAATAATTCGCCATGTTTTACGAACTTTCGTCTAATCATAGTTAGACGGTGAAGCAAT
>DATDAJ010000073.1:0-2923 GCA_036525475.1 Candidatus Udaeobacter sp. | reverse complement strand
CATTTTCTTTTGGATTAACAATTGGCGTGATCGGTCCGGACGGTATCGTTTCCGGTGGGACAACATCGGGAATGGGAGCAGTTGAAACCTCAGGAACCTCCGGTTGTTGGATGCGGGTTGCCATGAGCATCGCGGTAAAAAGCAGTGCGCCGGCCAAAAAATAAGGCGCTCCCGGCAGGTGAACCGAATTTTTTGGATCAACAAACCACCCAAAAATTCGGAGAAACAACCAGGGTCCGATGATGAAAGTGATTGATCGCATACTTTGCAAGGCGCCCTGCAACTCGCCTTGTTCCCGCTCGCTGACGCGGTGAGTCATCATGCTTTGGGCCGCCGGCATGGAAATATTCCAAAGCGAGATGATTGGGATTGAAGCGAGCAACCAAGCACCCGTTTTAGCCAACCCGGCAATGACCATACCGCTTGCGCCAAAAAATTGACCGATATAAAGGGTCCGTTTCTCGCCGAAGCGTGTGACCATGCGACCGGTCAGGCCTCCTGAAATGACTGCGGTCACGATGCCGACGATCATCAACGAGATTCCGATCATTCCCTGACTCCAACTGTAGCGATAGATGGCGTACAGCGCCCAAACGCTAAACACGTTGTGGGAAAGATACGCAAGAAACTGGATCGTGGTGAGCCGCCAAAGTTCGTGATGCGAACGAAGTAGTGTGAGCGAACCAACTGGATTCGCGCGGCGTAGTTCAAAGGCTTTTCGCTGTTCGCGCGAGAGTGATTCCGGAACGAAGAAGTACCCCCAGAGCCAGTTTGCCAGGCTAAGACCGGCGGCGATCCAAAACGCAAGACGTGGATTGACATCGCCCGCCAATCCGCCAATTGCCGGTCCGAATGTGAATCCAATCCCGAAGGCCACGCCGATCAGCCCGAATGCTCCAGCTCGCTTTTCTTTGGGCGTGACATCCGCGATATAGGCCATCGCGGTAGGAATGCTTGAAGTCGTGATTCCGGAAATAATTCGGCCAAGGAAAAGCCAGCTTAGCGTGGGTGCCATGGCCATCACGATGTAATCCAATCCGAGACCGAGGTTTGAGAGGAGGATAATCGGACGTCTTCCGAATCGATCCGACAAGACGCCAAGCAAGGGTGAAAAGAAAAATTGCATTAGCGCGAAGACCACCGCGAATCGAGCGGTCCATTTCGCCGCATCGGTCATCTCGCCGCCAAGAAAATCGAGAATCAGCTTGGGCAAAACGGGGATAATCAAGCCCATTGCCAGGATGTCGAGGGTCACCGTAACAAGAATGAAAATGACCGCGGCTGGGCGTGATTTCATGGCAGTGGAGCAGGAACGCAACGTGGTAGCGGCGGTTGTGTCAACCGCCGGTGGATCGGGTGGAAAGCCCGGCCGTTGCTTCGCATCCGTTACGGCTCCGAAGACGATGCCAAGTAACCGCCGAAGGCGCGCATACCACCCGACGAAGCGGCACCTTTTGCCAACGCGTTGAGGACAACGCGTTCCACCTTGGCTATTTTGCGCGATGAACGAGTTCTCCTACCGCTCGCCAAAAACGGAAGTGCGCGAGAGCAAAATTCACGGACGCGGTCTATTTGCCAGAGCCGCTATTGCCCAAGACGAAGTCGTGGCCGTGAAAGGCGGGCACATTGTTGATGGAAAAACTTTGCGCGAAAAAATTACGCCTGTGCTTGGCCCGGTGGAAATTCAGATCGACGACGATCTGTTCATCGCGCCTGTAAGCGAAGAAGAACGCGACTTGTCGATGCTGTATTCAAATCACTCATGCAACCCAAATCTCGGGATGCGCGGCGAGATCACCTTCGTGGCTATGCGTCGCATTCATACTGACGAAGAACTAACACACGATTGGGCGATGACTGACGACGACGATTATTCCGTGGAATGCAACTGCGGCGCGGCGAGTTGCCGACGAATTCTCACCGGCAAAGATTGGCAACGCCCGGATTTGCAACAGCGTTACGCCGGCTATTTTTCAGTCTATCTTGCGCGCAAAATCGCCCTAGTAAATGTTCGGCGGTAGGAGCCGTCCGCGAGGAGTTTCAATTCAATCGATATGAAAAAGCTTTTATTAATTTGGGTCATCGCAGGGGCGACTCTTGCCGGAATGGCTGGTTGCGCCCAGACAAAGAAGTCGGCGGCTCAGGCGAGGCCGGTGCCGGCGGGTGTGCGTTTCGACAAAGTCGGTTCGGTAATGTTGTATCCCGGCGAGCCGTGCACGCCGCAGATCATGTTTAATTTTCGGAGCGCGGGGTCCACGGTCTGGCTCGGTGCGCCGAAGCACGCAACGAAAATACTCACCGAGGCGGCAAGGAATAACCGGCCAGTGCATATTTCGGGAAAATGGCGACGTGGCGGACAATCGAACTGCAGCTACGTTGAAGTCACCAGCGCGGAGATAGCGAGATGAAATCAAAAGAAATCGAGGAAATACAAGGAAGCTTCGGCCCCGTTGCACTTCGCGCGTTAGCCGTCGGCGCGCAATCAATCGGCGCGATCGCGGTCGGCGCTGTTGCGCTCAGTGCAGTCGCAATCGGATTCATAGCGATTGGCCGGCTGGTTATCGGCCGCGCAAAAATCAAGCGACTGGAAATTGGTGAGCTAAGAGTGACGCGGTTGCACGTGACCGAGTCAATCGTCACGCCGAATCAGCCGGGACAGTGACGCAGACAATCGTGTCTGCATCTAAAACCACGCAGGCGGATTGCCTGCGTCACATCAATATCGGTAATGCTCCGATTTGAACGGACCGTCGACGGGAATACCGAGGTATTCGGCTTGCTTCTCCGACAGCTTCGTAAGTTTGACGCCGATTTTTTCCAGATGCAGGCGCGCGACTTCTTCGTCGAGTTTTTTTGCCAAAACGTAAACGCCGACTTTATAGGTATCGCGGTTTTTCCAGAGATCCAATTGTGCGAGGACCTG
>DATDAJ010000072.1:0-2880 GCA_036525475.1 Candidatus Udaeobacter sp. | reverse complement strand
TGGTCGCTTGCAGGTTATCGATGAGTTTTTCCATCGATTCGAGCGGCGGCAACGCGCCCATTGTTTTGCGCAGCATTAGCACGCGCTCCCATTCCTCTGGATGATAAAGCAATTCCTCGCGTCTAGTAGCCGAGAGCATTGGGTGAATCGCCGGATAAATCCTTTTCTCCTGCAGCCCACGATCGAGATGCAATTCCATGTTGCCCGTACCCTTGAACTCTTCGAAGATCAATTCGTCCATTCGGCTGCCGGTCTCAGTCAACGCCGTGGCCAGTACGGTGAGGCTGCCGCCTTCTTCCGCGTTCCGCGCCGAGCCGAAAAACTTCTTGGGTTTAATCAGCGCCTTCGCTTCGACGCCGCCCGACATAATGCGGCCTTTGCCCGGCTCCAGATTATTATAGCCGCGTGAAAGCCGCGTGAGGCTGTCGAGCAACAGCACCACGTCATATTTCATTTCCACGAGGCGTTTCCCGCGCTCCAGCACCATCTCCGCCACTTGCACATGGCGCTGCACGTTTTCGTCGAAGTTTGAATGATAAATCTCGCAGTCGATCTCCCGCTGCAAATCCGTCACTTCTTCCGGCCGCTCGTCCACCAGCAGCAGGATAAGAACAATCTCGGGATAATTTGCGCGAATCGCTTTCGCAATTTCCTTCAGCAAAATCGTCTTGCCCACCCGCGGCGGCGCAACAATGAGGCCGCGTTGCCCGCGACCGAGCGGCGTTAGCAAATCGACCGCGCGCGCACAAACCGAGTTCGTGTTTGGGTTCTCCAGGATGATTCTGCCTTGCGGAAACTGTGGCGTTAGCTTGTCGAACGCGGTCGATTGCTTCCATTCCTCGGCGGGTTGACCCTCGATCTTTGTGACTTTGTCGAGCGACAGGAACTTCTCGCGTTGCACCGGCAATCGCACCGTACCGGCAACTTTTTGCCCGGGCCGCAGGTCGTATTGCTCAATCAATGTGCGCGGAATGGCCACATCCTCAGGAACCGGCAGGAAATTCAACTTCGGCCAGCGCAACATCGCAAACGAATCGCTTACCTGATCGACAAATCCTTCGGCCGAAACGGTTGCGCCACCGGCCAGTGCCGCGCGCACAATGTCGAGAATGTGCTGATGCCGCGATCGCGCGGGATGCAGATGCAAATCGAAATCGCGCGCCAGCGCTTTGAGCTTCTTCTCCGAAAACTCCTGTAGCTCGTTTAAATCGAGTGCGCGTGGTGCTGTAATGGCGGCCGTGTCGGCCGCATCTTGTTCGTGCGCAGGCGGCACGCCTTCCCCTGCAGTTTCTGTCTGTGATTCCAATGTCTCTACTTTTTCGTCCATCTTTGCCCTTGCCATGATGCGACCAAAAATTGCGCCTGTTCCATAAGCGAGGTTCGATCCCCGTTGTTCCAAACGACGTGATCCGCGCGTCTGATTTTTTCCTCGAGTGGCATTTGCGAGCTAATCATTTGTTTGGCTTCGGCGCTGCTGATCGACATTCGTTTTCGTAAGCGAGCCAACTGCACGTTCTCCGAACAGGCCACCACAACCACTCGATCGCACAAGCTTTCACCGCCGGTCTCATAAAGAAGTGGAATGTCAGCAAAGAAAAACTTGGGAGAATTGCGATGCTCTTTCGCCTCTGTCCTCCATTGGCGGCGAATCCGCGGATGAAGGATCTGCTCGAGCGCCCGTTTTTTGGTCGCGTCGGCGAACACTATGGCGCGAAGCTTTGTTCTATTCAAGTCGCCCGCGCTTGAAAACACTTGCCCCCCAAATTCGCGCCGGATTTGTTTTTCGACCTCTGGCCGATTCAGGAACGCATGAGCCGCCTCGTCTGCATTGAAAAATATTGCGACCGGCACAAGCTTGCGCAGACCGTCGACGAACGTGCTCTTACCTGTGGAAATTCCGCCGGTAATCCCAATCGCAGGCATGACGCGGACCTCACCGGGGCGTGATGCCTTCGGCGAGATCGACATGGAAACTTTGTTTCATTTTCGTAGTGCCGAAATTTAGCTCAGCGGTGTAATCGCCAGCGGCAAGAAATCGCTCCGGCTTTTCACCGCCATATTCTACCCTCACATCTTTGGTGGGCCGTAAATCCCAATTCAAACGAGTAAAGCCTGGCGTGCCGGGCGCCTTAAGATTCGCCACAGGTTGCCCGGTTGTTTTCGTGACAGCAATTTTGATTTCATCGCCTGTAAAGTCGTGCACCCAAATCGTGAACAATGCGCCTTCGGCTGGGTTTTCACCGCGATAAACACTTTTGCCGTTCGAGTCCACAAATCCAGGTTGCAGATATCTGGCAGTAACGGACCGCACACTGAACAAGTGAGCTGGCTTTGCGGCGATTTCCGGTGTGAACTCGCGAAACGGAACGCTGTCATCAAGAATGGCAATGCTCCGTCCGTGTGTGGCAATGACCAAATCTGATGTGCGCGGATGAATCTGAATATCATCGACGCGCACCGCAGGAATATCGCCAATGCGCACCCAGTGTTCGCCTTGATCAAACGACGCGAACACTCCGAAATGTGTGCCTGCATAAAGCAGTTTTGGATTCACCGGGTCTTCGCGCACGACTTCGACGGGATCCGCCGATGGAAGATCGCCAGTGACCGACTGCCACGTTTTTCCTAAATCGGCGGTGCGCAAAATTGAGGGACGATCATCACCCATGCGATAACCATTGGTAGCGACGTACGCCACATTCGCATCCAATTGAGAGGGCTCGATGCGCGACACCCATTGACCGCGCGCCGCCTCAGGCAAATTGTCCGTTAACTCCGTCCACTTGCCGCCGTCGTTTTCTGTCACCCACAGCCGGCCGTCGTCTGTCCCCGCCCACAGCAATCCCGCACGCTTAGGCGATTCAGCCAGCGAAAACATTG
>DATDAJ010000071.1:0-2681 GCA_036525475.1 Candidatus Udaeobacter sp. | reverse complement strand
TGGAATGCCTAAGGAAAAGATTCCCGGATCGATTTGGGGCGCGCCCTTGTCGTAAACACTGGCTGGCCCGCCTGAAAGGATTAGTCCTCTGGGTTGCATTGCCGCGATTTCAGCAGCCGGTGTGTCGAACCGAATGATCTCCGAATACACCTGGCATTCCCGGATACGCCGCGCGATGACCTGAGTGTACTGCGACCCGAAGTCGAGGATGAGAATTTTCGAGTGCACTGAGCGTTCTGAGGTCTTCACATTCTACGGATGCGTTTGCGGCACGCTATGCTCCGCCGCTGGATCGTCGGGTGCTCGGTCCATTGGCCCAAGCGTTCCCTGGCCGGTGACGCCGCGCCCGAATTGCTCTTGCACTTCCTGCCCGCTGCGTTGTTCGAGTGGGTCGGCGCAGCCGCTCAAGGCCAGCAATGCGATTGCGAGCGGAATCGAAAGGGGCCTCATCTGCTTATTTTAGGAAGCGCCGATTTCATTGCAACAAGGTTGAATACTTGAACCTGTTCATATTGAGCGACGCGAAACATCTCTGACTGGTGACGCTAACCGTGCTCGAAAAATAATCAGAGCTTCTTCGCTTCGCTCAGAATGACTACGTTCTTGCCGCTTCAACGCTTCAACGCTTTAACGTTTTAACGCCCATGATCGACCCCGATCTTTTACTCCAAGGCTACCAGCTCGGTGTTTTTCCGATGGCCATGAACGACAACTCGATCGAGTGGTTTTCGCCCGATCCGCGCGCCGTCCTGCCGTTGGAGGATTTTCATGTGCCACATGCATTGCGCCGAGTCGCGCGCAGGAAACCTTTTGAAATTACCATCGACAAGGCGTTTTCGGCAGTAATCCAAGCGTGCGCCGAACGCGAAAATACCTGGATCAACCACGACATCATCGAAAGCTACACGCGATTACATGAGCTCGGTCATGCACATTCAGTCGAGGCTTGGAAAGAAAACAAACTCGCCGGCGGCCTTTACGGTGTCGCAGTCGGCGGCGCGTTTTTTGGCGAATCAATGTTTCATCGCGTGACCGATGCGTCCAAGATGGCGCTCGTGGCGCTGGTGGAACATTTGCGCGCACGCAAGTTTGTCCTGCTCGACACGCAATGGCTCACGCCCCATCTGCAACAGTTTGGCGGTATCCAAATCTCGCGGACCCATTATCTGCGCCTGTTGCGGACAGCAGTCGATTTGCCGCGGAGATTTCTATAGCGCGTGTAGCTTTTTCCTGTAGCCACCGGCCTGCGGCCGGTCCATTCGGTAGGGCGGGCAGTCCTCTGCACGCCGCTTACGGACCACCGGATGGCGCGCACGGAGTGGCGCGCCCTACCAGCAGAGACGACTCAAAGGGCCGTGGCTACAGATTGATAGTGCAGGAATCTGACCGATATTACGGGTTCAAATGGTTACTTGGATTTTAAAGAAAATTTTAGGGTCGAAAAATCAGCGCGAGCTCAAACGTCTGATGCCGACTGTTCGCCGGATCAACGAGTTCGACGAGCAGTTCAAGAGCTTGTCAGACGACGAGTTGCGGGCAAAAACTGCGAATTGGAAGGAAGAGTTCTCGAAGATTCCGGACCTGCAGGAACAGTGGAAAAAGCTCGATGAAATTTTGCCGGAAGCATTTGCTGTGGTGAAAAATGCCGCGCGTCGGCTCAAGGAGCAGGGACACAGCTTCACGGTATGCGATCAGCCGATGGTCTGGGACATGGTGCACTTCGACGTGCAATTGCTCGGCGGTATCGTTTTGCACAGGGGCCGAATCGCGGAGATGGCGACCGGTGAGGGTAAAACTTTGGTCGCTACGTTGCCACTTTATCTAAACGCGCTCACTGGCCGCGGCGCGCATCTCGTGACGGTAAACGATTACCTGGCTCGGCGCGACGCGGAATGGATGGGCCAACTTTACCGTTTCCTGGGTCTAACGGTTGGCTGCATTCAACATGACGAGGAACCGGATTCACGTCGCGAACAGTACGCGATGGACATCACGTACGGCACGAACAGCGAGTTCGGCTTTGATTATCTACGCGACAACGGCATGGCCACGACGCGGGAGCAACAGGTCCAGCGCGGTTATCATTATGCGATCGTCGATGAAGTCGATTCCATTCTCATCGACGAAGCGCGCACCCCGCTCATCATCAGCGGTCCGGCGACGATTTCCACTCATCAATACGACAAATGGAAGCCGCTGATCGAGCAGTTGGTGCGGAAGCAAAACATGCTTTGCAACCGCGTAGCGAGCGAAGCGATCGAGAAATTTGAGCAGGGCGAGGTCGAGATGGGCGGTCGTCTTATGTTCAAGGTGAAACTCGGTCAGCCGCGCAATAAGCAGCTTTTGCGCATGATGGAAGACCCTGACAAGCGTCGCGCCATCGATAAAGCTGAGCTGTCCTTTTTCCAGGACACCCGCAAAGAAGAACTGTTTGCGCTCAAGGAAGAATTGTTCTTCACCATAGACGAGAAATCGAACGAATCCGATCTTTCGGAACAGGGCCGTAGCTTTCTCAATCCCGATGATCCGAACTCATTTGTTTTGCCGGATCTCATTAGCGAATTCACCGAGATCGATCTCGACGAGACCGTTTCGCCCGAGGAGAAGGACAAGAGAAAAGCCGAGCGCCAGCAACACTGCGACGCGCAGGCGGAGCGCATCCACAACATCTCGCAATTGCT
>DATDAJ010000070.1:0-7038 GCA_036525475.1 Candidatus Udaeobacter sp. | reverse complement strand
CCAGCACGGGGTTAACGCCGGAATTTTGGAAAACTGAACGGCTGACAGCGGTACAGTGACCAGCATCGGCTGAGTACCGTGCTCGTAACCGCCCGACCCGAACAAGGTGATGGCGCAGACGTGGTCAGCGCGATGTGCATCCGCGTGAATACGCGCATGCAATTGCGGCGAGACGCGAACGAGAAGTGTCCATGAGAACACTGCGAACAGAACCGTCGCAACGAGAACACGCACGCAACTTTGTGAACGCCCTGAGCTGTTCATCGGCCTCACAGCCTGTGATAAAGGCGGGATTCGCGCAACCAATTTCCTGGAGCGCGCGCTCTCTCTCCCCCGAAGCAGCTGTCTCGGAACGAATGCTAATCTGCGGCTTTCGCGTCCGGTGCGACTCTCGTTTGGAACGCAACACCATGATTGGCCCGGGACGCTTTCGCCGCTGCGCGTGCGCGGACCTTTTCGGACCATTTGGTGTTCTCGTAGTATGGGTCCTGATCTGACGGGACCAGGTTCCAACGGAGATGTCCGAAATGACGCCAGCACTCAAGAATCATCCCGCGATCAAACGGCTGTCCTTTCGCCGTAACGACCAGGCAATTGTTCTCGCGCCATGTATCCCGGTACGCGTCACCCCAGTGAAGTTCAAGCGTCTTGAGTTTCAGCGTGTCCAGCGCAAGAAGCAGGTCCTCGGTCCATTGATAGCAATAGCCGCGTTTCCTCCACCCATGATAGACGAGGAAATTGTTAAAGATCGGCGTGCCAAACATTCGATACTCCTGCCTTAGCTGTGCCACGGTGGCATAGGCGCATTCTGCCAGGAGCTTCGCTTCGTTTGGATCAACTTTGCGTGACAGTCCCGCGAGCTGGTTCGCCAATTCCTCGGCCTTGGCAACGTCCTTTGCTGGTACTTCGAAATGCGGCTGTTGCTGTTCGGCGCTGACGACCACGTTCGAGATCGCAAATGCTCCAATTACGCCGGCCACAAATCTCGTATGCATTTACAAAATCCTTCGAGAAAACAGCATCCGTCGCGGGTATGCGGCGCAAACTGCCACGCAATTTTTGCAAAGCAAAAGCCAACAAACGCTCAGTCGTGCTGTAGCAACGGCAATAACATTCAGTCGCAGCAGGAATAATTCAATGAAACCGACGCCCTTGTTAAGTGACGAACCCCAAACAGCGAGGCTGATGTTGAAGGAATTTACGTCTGCCGTCGCGACAGTGCGCGAGAGTGAAGCTCGCGCTGGCCGCAATTGCGATCGCTGGGGCCATCCGTGTGCGGGATGTCTCGAGCGCAAAGAGCAAACGAAAGCCGACGTTCCGATTTCATCAGCAGTCAAACAGCGAGGTAAATAGATGGAATATCTAATCGTATTCACCGTTGCGGTGATGATGATAGCCTATGTCTGGATCATCGGTCGCTGCCTGCGAACCGCATAACCGCCCAAACGGCCCAGCCGGCGTGGTCGGTCACGAAGGCAGCACGGTCGTATTTTTTGGCACTAAAGATTGCGACTTTCACAGGTGAATCTCCGCGATTCGCTTTGCGATCACAAGAGAATGAAGCTTGGCAGCAATTGCGACTAGACGCCTATTTTTTATTCGCGGGCTTGCCGATTCGTCTTGCAAAGACGAACACTTTTCAAAAGCGCCGCGCGCCTCTCGATGAAAACCAAATCCAGAAACAAAAGGGTACGCTTAATTCTTAATGGCAAAATAGCCGCGAATGATGCTCTCAAGGCCGCAGTTGGTCGGCAACGAAAAGCCGGGCATCGCATCGAGGTGCGAGTGACTTGGGAAAAGGGAGATGCGAGGCGATTTGTGTCGGAAGCAGGCATGGTGGATTTGGTAATTGCCGCCGGCGGAGACGGCACACTGAACGAGATTGTTCACGGCTTAATGGATCTCTCCGCGGTTACGCGACCCATTTTGGGAATAGTGCCGCTCGGCACCGCGAATGATTTTGCGACTGGATGTGGTATTCCGGGTGATCCGGCGAAAGCTCTGGCGCTCAGTATGAAAGGGGAGGCAGTGCCAATCGATGTTGGCAAGGCCAATGACAACTGGTTTATCAATGCAGCCAGCTCTGGCTTCGGCGCCGAGATCACTGCAACCACATCCCCGGAACTCAAACGCCTGTTTGGTTCTGCCGCCTACACTGTGATGGGCGCAATTCTGGCGATCAACCTTCATCATTATCAAGGAAAGCTGCTCTTGCCGGGTCGCGAAATTACCGGCAGCGGCCCGGTGGCAATCGTTGGAAACGGACGGCAGACTGGCGGCGGTCTCCAAATCGCTCCTCGCGCATGCATCGACGACGGTTTGCTCGATGTGCTTGTCGTTCGTCAGATCTCGCCAACAGCGCTGCTCGCCGCGGCGCGAGAATTGCAACATCTTCCATCCGATGGCGAGTACATCTCCTATTGGCAAACGCCCTGGCTGGAGGTGCATCCTGAAGAAGCAATGCCGGTCAATCTCGATGGTGAGCCATTAAGCTTTACGGCGGTCCGATATGAAGTCGTGCCAAAGGCGATTCAGCTGATTGTTCCGCCGAATTGCCAATTGCTCTCGCGCGGACCCAAACTGAAGGCCTAACGCCTGTCAGTTCGCGGTCGGGACGCTAACAAATATCCGGACCTTTGCTGGGAAAGCCACGCTCCCCGAGCCATGGGAAGTGGCGGCGCATGTGAGCTACGCGTCTAAGCCCAAATCGCTCAATCGCCTTGGCGCGAATGTGCGCGATGGCTTCTTCAACAGAATCCGTCGCGTAAATCAGCTTTAAATCCGCGGAGCTAATTTTCCCACGCTCCGCCATCTGCTCGATGAAACCGATCAATTGCCTCCAGTAATCGGTTCCCATAATCACAACCGGAAAATCTTTGATCTTCTCGTTCTGAATCAGAGCGAGCGCTTCAAAAAGTTCGTCGAGGGTTCCGACGCCGCCGGGCATAACAACGAAGGCGTAGGAATATTTCACCAGCAGCGCTTTGCGAACAAAAAAGTAATGCAACCGGACACAACGATCGAGATACACGTTGGATGTTTGCTCGAATGGCAGCTCAATGTTGCATCCAACCGAGCGGCCACCGACCTCTTTTGCGCCGCGGTTGGCCGCCTCCATGATGCCCGGGCCGCCGCCGGTCATCACCGTGAATCCGAGCCGCGCAATCGCCGCACCCATTTTCCTGGCCAATTCGTAATGCGGATCGTCAGGTTTGATCCGCGCCGAACCAAAAACGGTTACGCAAGGACCAACGAAATGAAGAGCGCGATATCCACGCAGGAAATCGCGCATGACTCGCAGCAACGTGCAAAACTCTGCGAACCGCGAGCGCGGGCCTTCGAGGAATATTTCATCGGCGCGCTCCGGCGGAGTAACAACCGCCGCTGCCGGCGAATCCGGCGCGGGCTGCATCGAAGTTTCACTTGCCATTAACGCTCAGCGGCCGCTCTACAGCACTTCAATATTTCCGCCGCATGTGACTTGGCAGAATGTTTAACTCGCTGCGGTACTTGGCGACGGTGCGGCGCGCAATAGGAATGCCGCGCTCGCTCAAAATCTCGACGATTTCATGATCGCTCAACGGCGCACTGCCACTCTCATGCTTCACGAGATCGAGAATGGACTGCTTTACGCTGGTGTTGCTCAGCGATTCGCCAGTCGCGGTTTGATAGCCACCTGTGAAAAAGTATTTCATCTCGAATACGCCCTGGGCCGTGGCCATATATTTGCCGGACACCGCGCGGCTAACCGTGGTCTCATGCACTCCGACGGCGTCGGCGATTTCTGCCATCGTCATCGGCTTCAAATGCGATGGGCCGTGCTCCAGGAAATCGCGCTGCCGGGAAACGATCTGCTGCGCGATGTTCATGATTGTTTGCTGCCGTTGATGGATCGAGCGGATCAGAAATTTGCCGCTGCGGATTTTATCCCGGATGTAGTCTTTCACGTCGCTGCCCTGCGAGTCGCCAGACGCAATGATGTCCTTGTAGAGGTTGCTGATCCGCAGATGCGGGATCTGTTCGTTATTGAATGCGATCTGATATTCGCCGTCCACCTTTTCCACGATCACGTCCGGCAACACGTAATTCTGCGGCGCGGCAGCAAAAACCTGCCCGGGGCGAGGATTCAGTCTCGCGATGTTGTCGGCGGCCTTTTGCACTTCCTCGACGCTGATCGCCATTCGGCGCGCGATCTCCGGAAAGCGATGCCTGCCCAAGTCCTCCATGTGCTCAGCTACGATCCTGTACTCGACGCTGTGTTCCTTCCCCTGTCGCTGCAATTGGATCAGCAAACACTCGCGTAAATCACGCGCGCCAACTCCCGCAGGATAAAAAGTTTGGATCAATCCAAGCACCCTTTCGAAATCGGCCTGTGAGATTCCGGAGTTCAGCGCCATTTCCTCTGGCGTGCTTTGGAGAAATCCATCGTCGTCGATATTGCCAATGACCAGTTCCGCAGCCTTGCGGTCGTCGGCGCTGAGCACGGTCTGGTTCAGTTGTGCGATGAGATTTTGCTGAAGCGTTTCCTGGACTGGAATGGAATCGAACAGGAACTGGCGCTTCTCGTCTGCTTCCTTCGAACCACGCCGGCCATCGAAGCTGGAGCTGGCCGACTGCGCCATGTAATCACGCCATTCCTCATCCAGGCTCGCCAGTTTTTCGAATTCGTCCCTGAAATTCTCGTCGGCTGAGGCTTCAGTCTTGCTGGGCTCATTGGCGCCTGAATCCTCCGGCAACTCTTCCAGCACGGGATTTGTCTCCATCTCTTGTTGAACCAGGTTGCGCAGCTCAAGCAGCGGCGTCTGGAGAATGAGCAGGCTCTGTTGCAGCTGCGGTGACAGAACTTGCTGCAAGGCGAGGCTTTGCCTCTGTTGCATTCCCTGTGCGGCCATACGCCGAGTTTACGGGCGTCGTCAGCCGTGGGCAAGCAACGGCTTCTCCGCGTAACCGTTAAATCGTTGAAATGTTAAACGGTCAGACGTGTTCGATTAGGTGTTTCCGTTCACCATTGACCAGCTAACGGGCGCATCGAAGGCGAGGATTTGCTCGAAGATATCTGTTGAGCCCGTGCACGGAACCGCGATGAGGTCTGCTCCAAAGCCAGGCCGTATTTGGCCCAGCGCATTTTCGTATCGCAACGCGCGCGCGGAATTTACGGTCACCATTCGAAAAATTTCCTCGGCTGAAACCTTTGGGAATTCCTTTTGAAAAGCCCGCATTTCGTCAAACAAGCTAAGGCTCTCGTTACTCGCGAGACTGTCCGTGCCGAGGCAGATGTTAAAGCCGAACGAGCGCAGGCGATCGAATGCGAATGGGCTGTGAGCGAAATAATTGTGACTTCGCGGACAGTGCACGACGTGAAATTTTGAATTGGATTGTTCGAGCAAATCGAAATCGCTCTCGGTCAATTCGTTCAGGTGCGCCACGATCCAGGAAAGGTAGGGGCGATTGACCTCAATCGCCGGCGGGCGGTTCGGTGAACCGCCGCTACCTATGGAATCCAGGAAACGCTTCACCGGCGTTTCATTCCCACAATCATCGATGGGTGGCCCGATGCTCTTCATGAACTCGTAGAGCGGCCCCGAACCATCGCGGAACATCTCCATTTCTTCACGCGATTCGGCCAGGTGCGTCGTCAGTAGAATCTGTTCCCGTTGTGCGATTTCCTCGCACCGGCGAAATAAGTTGCTCGACGCCGTGAACAACGTGTGCGGCGCGAGGCCCCACGGCGCGCCTCTTTCGGCTTCGCTCAGGACAAGCTCAAGTCGCGCCCTACCGAATGATTCGATTGCAGAGTCGATAAGTTCGTTCGCGCGCTCCGGCGCGCGAATATCGATCAGTTCCGCAAACCAGCAGGTGCGAATCGGCGGCTGAACCTGCGGGATTAATTCCGGAAAAGCGGTCAAATTCGCAATCGCGGTTGTGCCAAACCTTTTCGCCTCTACGAAACCTTCGGTTATTGAGGCGACATAATCCTTCGGCGAGAGCTCCGATTTCTCCGCGTTAATCGCCCGGATCCAAGCGGTAAAAGACTTCTGTGGCGGAATCTTTCCGCGCAAACAGGTGTAATCGAGATGGCAATGCGCGTTGATCAGCCCGGGCAATAATATCTGTTCGCCGAGATCGACAGCGTTGCCGGCGTTGCGGGTCTTGACGTCATCAAATCTGCCAACGTCGACGATCCGATACCCCGAAACAGCGACCGCACCGTTCTCGATAGGCGCACCGTGCATTGTCACAACAATGCGCGCGCGAATGATCATCTGTGAGCTGTAGCTGCGGTGTCTAACCGACGTCAAATCGGATCCTGTGGCCACGGCACTGTGCGCCGTCCTCTATTGTGATGATACTGAAATGCGATACCGCCCACAGGGCGGTGGCTGCAGATTAACCGTTTTCGCCTTTCACGACCTTGCGACACTCGGCGACCAGAAGATTGCACGCTTCCTGGCAAAGCAACGGAACTGTAGCCGCTTCGCTGCCTGCCACGACGGAGTGCCACGAAGGCGGGTGCGAAGCGCGCGCGTCACCCGCAGGGCGACGGCTACAAGGCGTCACTTGATCACACACAGGATCAAACTTCTCCTTCGGCAATTTCGTCGACGCGATTGCTCCGTTCCGATCGCGCTTCCATAGAATAGTTCTGAGGCATCCGCCATCGGACCGACAAAAGCCCGCCACAAGATCGTTGATTTGTGTATCGGAAATTTTTGCGGCAACTCGGTACATTCCTGACTGACGATCCAGTGTGTCGCGCAAGGCCGTCGTTTTGAGATAGCCGCTTTTCCACGCCGCGAAAATCGCGAGCCGGCTCGGGTAAAAATAATCCAGCGCTCGTTCCAGTTCTTCGACAGTAGCGAGCTCCAGTCGCCAACCGTGTCGTAAGTTCGGCGCCGTTTTGAGCGCGCGATAGTCTCCCGCGTCATCGTACTTTGCGATTTCAATCGCGTCTTCTGCACTTTGAAACATCTGCAACCGATGCAGTGTTTCGTCATCGCGATGCAAGAGAACAAACCGCTCGGTCGGTACTTCTTGAAT
>DATDAJ010000069.1:0-2664 GCA_036525475.1 Candidatus Udaeobacter sp. | reverse complement strand
GAGATCGACAAGCGTCGTCCACTTAGCTTCGAGGAAATAAAAAGCGACCTTGTGCTTTCAAACGGCGCGCGGTTCTACAACGATCACGCGCACCCGGAATATTCGACCCCAGAGTGCACAACTCTCCAGCAGATCGCGGCCCAGGATAAAGCCGGCGAGCGCATCCTCGCAGAATGCGCGCGCCGCCGAAATCTAAAATTACCGTCCGGCTACGAGGTCCGCCTTTACAAGAACAACACCGATTTTGCCGGCCACAGTTACGGTTGCCATGACAATTACCTGATGACCCGGGATATCCCGTGGGATCGGATCGTCAGCGGCATCCTGCCGTTTCTTGTCACTCGCCAAATTTTCTCCGGCGCTGGGAAAATGGGGATTGAGGGCGAGAGCAGCCAGGGGGAGCCGGGAATCTATCAGATTTCGCAACGCGCCGATTTTTTCAGCGTGATCGTGAGCATCGACACGATGAATCGTCGTCCGCTGATCAACACGCGCGATGAGCCGCATGTGGATGCGAGTCGCTACCGCCGGTTTCACGTGATCCTGGGCGATTCCAACATGAGCGAATGGGCCACAGCGATGAAGATTGGGACCACCGCGCTGGTTCTGGATTTGATCGAGCGTGGGGAGGCGCCACAGCTCGAAATTGCGCAACCGGTTGACACCCACAAATCGATTAGTCGCGATCAAACTTACGATTGGATCATTGAATTGAAGGACGGCCGCAAAATTTCTGCGATTGATGTGCAACGAATCTATTTGCGCGCAGCCAGCAAGCTGTGGCGCAATCCGCCAGACGACGAGCACGCATGGATTTTGTGCGAATGGGAAAATGTGCTGAACGATCTCGAACGCGACCCGATGTCAACGCGAGATCGCGTCGATTGGTCCGCCAAAAAATTTCTGCTCGATGCGTTGCAGCAGGACGAGAAACTCTCCTGGAGCGATCCGTGGCTGCAATCGATCGACCTCGAGTATCACAATCTCGATCTCGACCGCGGGTTGTACTACGAGCTGGTTCGCAAGGGTCTGATGCGCCGCGTCACCAGTGAGGAGGAAATCAAGGCTGCAATATTTAATCCGCCGGAAACCACGCGCGCATTTTTCCGCGGCCGCGCAGTGGCGCGTTTCAACGACGAGATTTCGTCCATTCAATGGGACGAAATCGTCTTTTCAAACGGCGCCTACTCACATCGCGTCGCCCTGCCCGAAGCCGCGATGGATGCTCGTCTCGACGCACTCAATCACGCCGCGCGCAACGGGAAAGACTTCTCGGAGTTCATGAATGCCATCGCGCAGATCGGTTGATGTAACCTGGTGTCAATCGGCAATCGGAAATCGCGTCACTCCCACTCGATCGTGCTCGGGGGTTTACTCGAGATATCGAACACGACGCGATTGACGCCTTTGACTTCGTTGCAGATGCGGTTGGAAATGCGCGCGAGCAATTCGTAAGGGATACGCACCCAGTCTGCGGTCATGCCGTCCTGGCTTTCGACGATCCGCAAGGCGATCGTGTTTTCATAGGTGCGCTGATCGCCCATGACACCGACGGATTTCACCGGGAGCAAAACGGCAAATGATTGCCACACTTTGTAATACCAGTCGGCGACTTCCATTTCGCTTTGCACGATCGTATCCGCCTCTCGCAGGATCGACAGTCGCTCGGGCGTGACCTCGCCCAGAATGCGAACGGCAAGACCCGGCCCGGGGAATGGCTGCCGATTAACGATCTCTTTCGGCAAGCCAAGTTGCAGGCCCGCCTGGCGCACTTCGTCTTTGAATAATTGGCGCACCGGTTCAACCAGCTCGAAATGCATTTTCTCTGGCAACCCGCCTACGTTGTGATGCGATTTAATGACCTGCGCAGGGTTTCCCTCGATGGATACGCTCTCGATTACATCTGGATACAGCGTTCCTTGTGCGAGAAAACGGAACTTGTGATCGGAAACCGGCGATCCGTCGTCAGTTTTTGCCAGATCGACGATTGTGTCTTCGAACACGCGAATGAACTCGTTGCCGATGATCTTGCGTTTCTCCTCCGGATCAGTGACGCCGCGCAGCTTGGCCAGGAACCGCTCTGAGGCGTCCACGTATTTCAGTTTGATGTGGAAATTTTCGCCGAAAACGCGCTGCACAATTTCTTCCTCGCGCGCGCGGAGCAGACCGTTGTTCACGAAAATGCACGTGAGCTGATCGCCGATAGCTTTGTGAAGAAGCGCGGCCGTCACTGACGAATCGACGCCGCCGCTCAAACCGAGCACGACCTTGTCGTCGCCAACTTGCTTACGGACGCGCGCGCAAGCTTCTTCGATGAACGAGCCCATCGTCCAGTCCATCGCGCAGTGGCAAATGTGATAGACGAAATTTTGCAGGATCTCTTTGCCTCGCGGTGTGTGCGCGACTTCGGGATGAAATTGCAGCCCATAAAGTTTACGTTGCGGATCCTCGACGGCGGCGAAATCGCAACCGTCGGTTATTCCGACAACATGAAAACCTTTCGGCAACGCCGTTACTTCGTCGCCGTGGCTGTTCCAAACGTCGAGCTGGTTGCCTAATCCATCGAAGAGTTCCGATCGATTCGCCATATGCAACACGCCGGCGCCATACTCACGGCGCCCGGTGAAAACGACACGGCCGTCAAGGTGATGCGCCATTAGCATT
>DATDAJ010000068.1:0-10271 GCA_036525475.1 Candidatus Udaeobacter sp. | reverse complement strand
TCTCGTGGGCGTTTACATCCAGGTCTATCTCATCACCGTGTGTCTGGCCTGGATAAGGGGCTTGAGCTTTGAAGAGGGCGAATTGTTCCGGTTCGCCATGAGGCGGTTCAGTTATGTATTGGAATGGGCGGGCATTGTGGTTGCGGTGAGCACGTTGATCCTCCGGGTGCCGCTCGTCCTTGCCTACTTCATCAAGATTCCGCGAGTGCTCGATTACCTGCCCATTGCGAGGGTACTCATGAGCGGGTTGATTATCGCGTTTTGTTCGGTCCAAATCTCGCTCGTGCTGCACAACGAAACGCTGATCGCAGCGATGCGCGCGCACATTTATTTCATCCAAAAAAATGCCGGTCGTCTCGCATGGTTTCTCGTGATTTGCGGGATTCACTTTTATGGCATCATGGCGTGCGACGCCATTGTGCGCGGTGGGATCGCCGATCGATTGGGCGCGCTCTTGCTGTGGAAATTCAGTTTCGCGTGTCTGCGAGGCGTGGTCACGGGCTGGCTGTTGGCTTCATGGGTCTGCCTGTTTCGGCAATGCGAAACACGGAGAATTCAGCAGGAGAAATGGATTCAATATTGACCAAGCAGGTTACGAGAAGGCGAACGTGAATGCGGCCGCCATCACACGCCAGAGCAAATCCAATCTGGCCCTGGCTTTTGTTTCGTTAGGCCGCGAACGCAAACGCGACATTACGATCTTCTACGCGTTCTGCCGTGTGGTCGATGACATTGCCGATTCGGCCGAACTAAGCATCCTCGACAAACGAGTGCGTCTGGCCAATTGGCGCCAGATGCTTCGCGCCGGCGCTCCGGACGAGCCGCTGCTCGCGCGCGATGTGCGGCAATTGATGCACAAATATTCGCTTCCACCCGACATGCTCGAGGAAATCATCGCCGGAGTAGAAATGGATTTGAGCATTGCACGATATCCCACGTTTGAAGAGCTTCGTGTCTATTGTTACCGGGTCGCCAGCGCAGTTGGGCTGGTCAGCATCGAGATCTTTGGTTATCGCAACCCGCGTTGCCGGGAGTATGCGGTCGATCTCGGACTAGCGTTGCAAATGACCAACATCATTCGGGACGTCTGGAAGGATTTTCAGGCCGGGCGCATTTACCTGCCACAGGAAGATCTGGCGCGGTTTCACTATTCGGAGGCTGAACTGGCAAAACGAAAATACAACGATCACTTCATCCAGTTGATGCAATTCCAAGCGTCGCGCGCGCGTGAATTCTTCGGCCGCGCGGTAGCTGAGCTTCCGCCTGAGGATCGCCGCGCGATGGCGCCAGCAGAGATCATGCGCTCCATTTACCGAGCGCTGCTTCGGCGAATTGAACTGGACAACTTTCGTGTTTTCGAAAAAGAATACCGACTAAGCAAGCTGGAGAAAGCAGGCCGGATCGCGACGCAACTCCTCAAATCTTTTTTGAATTTGCGGTCGCGCACATCCGTCTGAGTTGCTGGCTGCGTAAATGTTACGAACAACAAAAATATGAAAATGAAATCTCTGAAAATTGTTTCGGCATTGGTGCTCGGTGTGTTTGTGCTCGGCACAACTCTTTATGCGCAAGGCATGGACACTCGCACAACCAAGCCTGTCATGACAGGGGAAGCGATCACGAAAGAAGATGCTCAAAAGAAATATCCGCCGCCCGCTTCTGGATATCCGCGTGGGACCCGGGACCCGCATGACCCTTCGGGAGTCGTAGCCAGCCCATACTCGCCCAATCAAAAGTATGACTGTTCGAAGATTAATCACGGCGAGCTGGTCCTCGACGTACGAACAAAGAAGGTATTTGTATACCCCTGACATCGATTCGGCCAGCTAAAGGCTGTCTGGATACGACTGCCGCAACTTCAGTGCGGCTACGCAGTTTAATGCCGCGAATTAAATCGGCGTATGCAAATAAAGATTCTGACGATTGTATCGATCGTTGCGGCGGGTTGCTCCATTCTGAGTTCGTGCGACACGCCAGTTGGGCAGGGCGCTGGGTGGGGCGCCGCTACTGGCGCCTTCATCGGTGCCGCGGCGACTGGCAATGTCCGCGCGGCGTCAATCGGCGCAGCGGCCGGAGCGGCAGCTGGCGCTTTAACCGGCAAGATTGTCCAGGAGAATCAAGCTGCGGGATATGGCCCGCCGCCGCTCGGTGGTTATCCGTATGCGCGATGGGCGGGAAGATCAGGATTTTTCTACAGCCCTTATACAGGTCGCGTTTACGATCTACGTGGCATGCCACCCGGTGGACTCACTCGGGACGTTGATACGGGTCGCCTGTTCCGCAAACCATAATAGGAACGCCGGACTCCGGCGTTGAGTGCTTTCAACGCGCTTGTGTTTGCAGCTTGTCGACCAGTGCCCGCGCTTCGTCTGTCATGTTTAGTAATTCCGGCCATGGTCGGTGATAGTTTTCGCCCGGTAGTTTGCGCGTCGCGTCAAATCCCATGTGGGAACCGATGTTCTGTTCGCTCGGCGCGTGATCGAGCGAGTCGCTTGGATTTTTAATGACGGTTGTGTCCCGGGCGGGATCGGTGTTCGCGCACAATCGAAAAAGCACCTCGCTCGTGTTATGCACGTCGCAATCTTCGTCCACTGCGATGATGTACTTGCTGAACATCATTTGTCCCATTCCCCAGAGCCCATGCATCACTTTAAAAGCCTGATAGGGGTATTGCTTCCGGATGCTCACAAAAACCAGATTGTGAAATACCCCTTCGGGCGGCAACGTTATGTCCACAATCTCCGGGAAATTCATTTTGAACACCGGCAGCAGAATTCGAACTGACGCGTCGCCAATGTAAAAATCTTCCATGGGCGGTTTGCCGACGATCGTTGTCGGGTAAATCGCATCGCGCCGGTGCGTAATCGCGGTCAGATGGAAAACGGGGTAGTTTTCGACTGCGGTGTAAAATCCGGTGTGATCGCCAAAGGGCCCTTCCGGTTGCATGTCACCTGGCTGCACATAGCCTTCCAAAACAAAATCGACATCCGCCGGCACCTCCAAGTCGATGGTTTTGCAGCGAACCAGCTCGATTGATTTTCTTCGCAGGAACCCGGCAAATAACAATTCGTCCAAACCATCCGGCAACGGGGCGGTTGCCGCGAACGTGTAAACCGGATCGCCACCCAACGTGACAGCCACCGGCATCCGCTCTCCGCGTTCGTAATAGCGTTTGCCGTGGCGCGCGCCGACTTTGTGAAGTTGCCAATGCATCCCGGTCGTGCGCTCGTCGTACACTTGCATTCGGTAAATGCCCACATTGCGCGCACCGGTTTCCGGATCGCGCGTATGGACATTTGGCAGGGTGACAAAACGCCCGCCGTCTTTCGGCCAGCATTTGAGGATGGGGAGATCGTGTAATGAAAAACCGTCGCCACGCTCGATTTCACGCACCACTTCCTGGCAGGGCGCGTCACGCACTGATTTCGGCCGCGCATGCAGCAGATGGATCCCTTGTTTAAGTAAATTCCATCCTTCGCGCAAATCCGTGGGCGGTTTTGCTTTCAGGATGAGCTGAATCTCGCGCGCGACATCTTCAACATCGGAAACCTGTAGCGCCATGGCCATGCGGCGGCGCGATCCCATAGTGTTAATGGCGACCGGAAACTCCGATTTTTTTCCATCCACAATCGGTTGCTCGAACAACAAAGCTTTTCCGCCGCCGGGCGATTTCATTTCGCGATCTGCCCATTCGGCAATGAGCAGGTTGGTGTCGACAGGGATTGCGACGCGCTTCAGTTCGCCCGCTTGCTCAAGAGCATCGAGGAACTGTCGAAATGAGCGGTAAGCCATGAATCAGACCCGCTGGAATACTCGTTCGTCGCACGCCGCAACGCGACAGAATTTTTGATCGGATCTAACGCGATGTGACGTATTGGTAGGACACCGCTTTGCCGTGGGCGAAAGTGACGAGTTTGCCTGGATAAGGGATGCTTGGCGGGAACCACGAATAACAAAACGGATCGTACAAAGGCGCCCCGAAATATTCGTCCAACGGTTCATACGGGTAGTACGGGTAGCGGGCGTAATAAGTGTAAACCCAAGTCTCCGTCGTACCACCGCCCATGTTGCCGATAATTCTTCGGTGGGGCGAGCCCCACGCCAGCCACACCGCGGGTCGTGACATACCGATTCGAATTTGCCCCTGGTTTACCAGCGCCTGATCTCTGTGTGAAATGCTCTGGTAAAGATCTGGATGCTCGGAAATTCGCGTTGGTGCCGTTGAACAACTGGTGAGAACAAGCGTGCCCGCCGCGACAGTCAACCTCAATGCGCGAAGCAAAGAGCAACGCTTCATGCCGCGAGCAAATCATACCGGCCGCTGAGTTGGCAAGCCTAACTCGGCGTTACAGCGGCGGTGGCGACGGCAGGTGTCGGAAGAACACAACTCTGCTGTTTGAGAAGGTGACCCCTTTAGACGGATATGGGAACTTTGGGGGGATGTATGACCAATCAAACGGGCCGTAATAATAAGGCCCGCCGTAGCTGGGAGGCGTATTGTAACGTAAATAGACCCAAGTTTCGGTGAGACGACCACGCATATTGCCCGGAATCTTTTGTTCGGGTGTGCCCCAGGCCAGCCACACCGCATCCATGGTCATCCCTGTGCGAATCTGCCCCTGGCTGACCAATGCCTGGTCTCTCGGCGTGAGGCTCTGATACATTTCCGGATGTTGTGAAATGCGGGTTCCTGTAGTTCCGCAACCGCTGAAAATCAGCGCCCCACCAGTTATCGCGAATGTCAGCGCGACGCGCGCCAATCGACCTTGCATCCGGTACGATGATACGTCCGCTGTATTGCGTCAATGAAGGCCGTTGGTTGATTCGCTGTCGCGTTCCCAGTAACATGTCGCTGCAATGCAGGATCGTTACGGCCACCGGATTTCCTATCTGCGCGTCTCGATTACGGACCGCTGTAACGAGCGATGCAACTATTGCATGCCGCAGGAATTGCAGGAGTGGTTGCCGCGCCACGAAATCTTGACCTACGAAGAGACCCTGCGGCTCATTCGCATCGCGGCGGAGCTCGGCGTCTCGAGAGTGCGAATTACTGGTGGTGAACCGCTGACACGCCGGGGCATACTGGATTTCGTTAGGCAAATTCCTGATATTCCCCGGATCACGAGCATCGGTCTATCGACGAACGGTACCTTGCTTGCACGGGAAATCACGCCCGCCAGGAGAATGGCCGAAGCGCTGCGCGATGCCGGTGTGCAATCGGTGAATATTTCACTCGATACCCTCGATGCCGAAGTTTATTCGCAGATCACCGGTCGAGATTTCCATGCACAGGCGCTTAATGGAATTGATGCGGCGATCGCCGCAGGCTTCGACCAAATCAAACTCAACGCAGTCCTCATGCGGGGGCGCAATGAAGATCAACTGCTACCGCTAATCGAATTCGCTGCAGCGCGAAACCTTCTGCTTCGGTTTATTGAATTGATGCCGGTTAGCACCACGGAAGTCCTAAGCGAGAGTAATTTTATGTCGGTAACGGAAGCGAAACGGTTGGTCGAATCGGCTTACGGGAGTCTGATTCCGGAGACGGAGTTTCGCACGAATGGGCCAGCCACTTACTACCAGATTCCGGGACGCGCGCAGCGCATAGGTTTCATCGGTGCGATGACGAACATGCATTTCTGCGAGAACTGCAACAAGCTCCGCCTCACGTGCGACGGGAAGTTGCGCCCATGTCTTGGCAGCTATTTGGAGTTTGACATCATGGAACCGCTGCGGGCGGGCGCGAGCGATGAACAGCTCAAGCAGTTTTTTCTCAACGTGGTCGAACGAAAGCCGCAGGAACACGATTTTCGAAACAGTTACCAGCCTAATCGCAAAATGATTGCGATCGGCGGCTGAACAGTCCGGGTCATGTCGAGCGAAGCCGAGACATCCCGTTGCGTTAGCCTCGATGGCGCCGCGGGATTCCTCGACTCCGCTTCGCTCCGCTCGGAATGACAGGCCAAGGAAATGAAACGATTGAGTCACATCTCCCGCGACGGTCGCGCGCAAATGGTTGATGTTTCAGCGAAGCCGCTCAGTAAACGAAGAGCCGTTGCACGCGGAAAGATTCGGCTCCAGCGGGAAACACTCGATCTGATCGCAAGAGATCAAATCACCAAAGGCAATGTCTTCGCGACCGCGCGCATTGCTGGGATTCAGGCCGCCAAGCAAACTGCGCAACTCATTCCTCTTTGCCATACTCTGCCGCTAGGCCAGGTAAACATCGATATCGTTGCTTCCAAGGATGATGCGGAGGTGAAATGCACCGCGCAGACAATTGCGCAAACGGGAGTCGAGATGGAAGCCCTGGTCGGCGTCACCGTCGCATTGCTGACGATTTACGACATGTGCAAGGCGGTCGATAAGCGCATGGTCATCACTGATGTGCACTTGGTTCGGAAGACCAAAGCGCGTGTGCGCGGCGGAGTAATGGAGTGATGGAGTAGTGGAGTAATGAAAAATAACCAACACTCCAACCAAATAGCGGTTGGTATCATCACGATTTCTGATCGCGCCAGTGCGGGCGATTATGACGACTTGGGGGGGCCGGCCCTGAAACAAGTCGCGCAAAAGATTGGCTGGCAGGTCCTGGCGGAAGCGATTGTGCCAGACGAGATGGCCCGGATTCAGGAAACAATTCGATCGTTTGCCAGGCAAGGCTGCGGCTTGGTTCTGACGACGGGCGGCACGGGTATCGGACCGCGGGATATTACGCCGGAAGCGATTCGTGCCATGATGCGAGTAGAATTGCCAGGATTTGGAGAAGTGATGCGCGCCGAATCGATGAAGATTACGCCCAATGCCATTCTCTCACGCAACCTCGCCGCGGTTGTCGATCAGGCTCTTGTGATCGCGCTGCCAGGGAAGCCGAGCGGCGCTGTGGAATGTCTCAGCTTTGTACAAGGCGCAATCCCGCACGGTGTCGCCGTTGCACAAGGCACGCCGACGTCGTGCTGAAAGTTTCGGCCCGGTTTAATTCGGCCAGATCAGCAGGCGCATCAGTTGCGCGCCATAGTTCGTCAGATGCGCATTTGCTCCACGACCAGAAACTATATCGCGCGTGAGATAGGAACATTCCGCTGTGTTATTCTTTACGTAGCTTACCTCGGGCTGCGCTACACGTCTGTCAGTTGGTTCAATTCTCAAGGGGAGACCGGAACGCGCGAACGAGACCTCCCATGTCGATCCGCTTCGTTTTCCTCCTGCAGACATCCAGGAGTACAGTGTTGGCAAATCGAAGTGCCGCGCGTCTGGCAACGTGACCTTATAGAATGTCTCTTCAGCGGCGAGAAATTCGGGAATCGTGAGTGCCGGATTCTTTCGGAGCGCCAGATAGAGGCGCGCCACGTCGAGGCCGGTGAGGTTCATCCCGTTGTAGAGGCCATGGCGATTGGGATCTTTTCTAAAAAATGTGCTGTACCAGGCGTCGAATTGGCGGCTGAACATCAGACACAATTCCAGATGCAGATGTGCGCGTTCGCGGTTTATGCCCGTTCCCGTGTAACCCATCACCGCGATAGGTTGACCGCGCTTCACCGTCTCACCGGGCTGCACTGCGATCGAGCTGAGATGTGCGTACAGACTGTAGTAGTTCGAGCCCCCCCATCGATGCTCGATTACGATGTATTTGCCATAATTTGAGTAGCCAGCCACGGGACTGACGTGCACAACCTCGCCATCGGCAATGGTGCGTACTTCGTCCTGCGGCTCGCCATTTGCATCGCGGTGCACGGATCGGATATCGATTCCTTCATGAAAACGGGTGTAAATGACGCCTCCTCCAGTGCTTTTCGGATCACGGACAAAGCCATATTGGCCGCCTTCCCATGGGGTCCCTTTCACACCGTTATAGTCTCGGTCGACATATTGGTAAAAAGCGGGGCCGTCTCCTGAAAAGAGAGCATCATTATCAGTGGGTAGAACAAGATCGAGAACCTGAGTTTGTGCCGTTTGAATTGTCATCTGAACAGAAAAAAGGAGAGCAAAAACAATTCCGGCGAACAATAGTCGCATGAGCATGAACTGCTTAGCGTTTTCGTTCCCCTGGCAAGCGCCACTGTTTCTTCATTAGCTCAACATCCGCGGCAGTTAGTCCGGACGGAACATAAATTTTTCCATCCGACACTCGCTTGTCGATCTGTAGTTCGGTGATCATTCTGCCGTTGATGAATATAAAGAGAAAACGGCCTCGGCGCTCGACGCTCAAGGTATCGAGCACGACGCCCCCGTGATGGTCGAGCTGAAATAATGCGCCAAAAGTTCCGTTCGGGGCTGGGTATGGAGAAAAGGCCATAACATCGTGCTCCGTAATCCACGGCGTTTTTTCAATGGCAACATCTTTCCCGGAAGATGTCGCACGCGCGGATATTGAGAACACCTCCGTGTCTTGCCGGTTTGCTTGCGCATGTACGCGAAACGTGCAGTGTCGTTGCTTCGCTGCTGCATTAACCAGCGCAAAAGCCACACAAAACACGAATACACAAAGAGTTCTCATGCCGATTGACTGCGAAGACATTCGCGAGTTCATAAATGGTTTGACAGCAATTTTGCAACCCAGAAAAGTTTTCGGGCTGTTTAGGGCCTCATGAAGCGCCGTCTTGTTTTGCTGGTTCTGATGGTTTTTGTGGCTGGGGCCATGGTCGGCCAGGACGTTACGCCCACGCCGACGCCGGCGCGAAAACGAGGTTGGTTGAGCCGGATTCTTCATCCGTTTTCTCCCAACATCGTTCCGCAATACAAAGATCCACGGTTGCGTGGGCTCTCCCTCGATCTGCAAATCACTCCCCAAACCGTGAAGTTATCTGAAGTCCGCCAGCTTAGCGTGAAAGTAACACTGGCAAATCTGTCCAAACGCCCCGTCACACTCGATTTTCCCACAACTCAGCGCATTGAAATCTATCTCACGAATTCTGCGGGCGATGTCCTGACAAAGTGGTCTGAGAACCACGCGATCGGTGAAAAAGCTGGGACAATTCTAATCAACCCGTCCGAGCGAATCGAGTATAACGAAACAATCTCGACTCGCGAGCTTACGCCCAACAAAGTTTTTGTCGCCGAGGTTTTCTTTCCTCAATTTCTGGAGCTGCGCATTCGGCAAAAGTTCCTGGCGGTGCCTTGAGCCGGAGAGTTGATAGTTAACAGTTGATAGCTGATAGAGCGGTTTGTGGACGTCGATCAACCGTCAACTACACACTATCAACTTTTCTCCGACTACCACATGCACCCGCAGGGACATCGTGTGCAGCGATACACGCAGGAATTGCTCCAGCCCTGGGCGGATTCGGCGCGGAGATTAGGGTTAACGGATATCGCTTTCACCGATCATGATCGTTACCACGAAGGAATCGATTTTGATGAAATCGACCAGTTGCGCGAACGAAATCCCGATTTGCAGATCCGCGCGGGGATCGAGTTGGATAACGATCCTGTTCATTCAACGGCTGGCCGCAAATGGATCGAAAAAAATTGGGACAAGCTGGATTTCGTTCTCGGCTCGGTGCATTTCCTGGAGCGCGCCGATCAGATGTTCGATAGCGTGCCGGATGGCGCGGCGCAATTCGAGCGCAGGAACATCGACGAGATGTACGCCGATTACTTTCGCCGTCTCCGGGGACTAATTGCGACCGGGTTGATCGACTCTCTTGCCCACTTGGATCTGATCAAAATCCATGGACATCGCCCGACAGCAGACATCGGCACATTGGTTAGTGAGACACTTGAATTTATTCATGCACGCAACCTTGCGATTGAGCTTTCCACCGCCGGTTGGCGCAAACCAGTGAACGAACTTTATCCCAGCGATTCAATTATCGAGCTGGCGATGGAGAAGGGGATTCCATTTACAACCGCATCCGACGCGCACTCACACGTCCAACTCGGTGAAAATTTTGCGAACCTCGCGCACAAGATGGCCAAAATCGGGATTCGCCGGGTTTGCATTTTTGACAAACACAAACGTACCGAACTGCCGCTACAACTGTAGATCCAGCTGCGATTCTCTGTCCGCAGAAAAACCCTGTTCCGTTTCCGGCGGCAGCGGCAGATCGAAGCCGAGCCGTTCGGCGAGACGTTGAGACGTCCTCGGTGCAAACCCTTCAAAGTGATTGCCGGCAAATGCCCAGACACTGCGCACTTCTGCAAGATGCCGCTGAATTTTCAGCGACCAGCTTTCCAACGCGGCTTCGCGTTTCCAGAGTAATTTTTCGTAACGATGGATGTGGCCACCATCGACGTCGTATTTGGTTGCGTAATCGCCAAGCAAGCGCAGG
>DATDAJ010000067.1:0-5037 GCA_036525475.1 Candidatus Udaeobacter sp. | reverse complement strand
CGGCAATTGAAGCAGACGTTGCTGGTGTAATTTTGGGAAATCGACCACGCGCCGCTTCGCCCACGGGTGGTTCTGCGCGACGATGAGCGCAAATTGATCGGTGCAAAGACGCTCGTAACTGAGATTTGGAGAGTGGCGGGTCAGAAAACCCAATCCAACGTCCATGCGGCCTTCTTCAAGTGCCGTCTCGATCTCAGTGGACGAGATTTCTTCGACCGTGACGCTGATTGCCGGATGATCGGCGACAAATGCGCCGAGAAGTTGCGGGATTAGCGGCACATTCAGCACGGGAATCACACCCAGGCGCAATGCGCCGCGTAATTCCCCGGGTTCACCGTTCAGTTCGTGGAGAAGATTCTCCAACTGATGAAGGAGCGCCCGGGCGTGCTCCTGAAAAATCAAACCTTGTGGAGTGAGCAAAATCCGTTTCCCACGGCGCTGGAATAGAGGCACGCGAAGACCCGTTTCCAAATCCCGCATTTGCTGCGAAACACTCGGTTGCGAAATTCCGAGCCGGTCAGCTGCGCGGCTAAAACTCCCCGCCTCAGCAACCGCGAGAAAATACCGGAGATGGCGAATGTCCAATGGCTCCGACATGCGAGAAGCAATATTGTTCGGCGCATTTGTAAAATGCAATCAAGAGCTTGATTGCGGGCGAGGATTCTGCTTGCATAGGCAAAACTTATCGCGCTATTTCCAAAACCTTTACATACTACAATGACCTCGAAGCTTTTCCTCGTTGCCATTTCGCTGAGCCTCGTGGCAGTGGCGGGCTGTAACAAGAAGTCCGGCTCGACCGTTCAGAATTCGAATAAAGTCCGTGTCGGTTACATCGGTTTAACCTGCGAAGCTCCGATCTACGCAGCTTACGAGAAGGGATTCTTCAAGGAGGAGGGACTCGAGCCCGAACTGGTGAAGTGCAACTGGTCAACTTATAAGGATGCACTGGCGCTTGGCAGTTACGACATCACTCATCATCTGGTGATGTACTTTCTGAAGCCGATCGAGCAGGGTTTGGATGTCAGATTTTTGGCCGGAATCCACCGCGGATGTTTGCGTGTTCAAGCGGGCGTAAAAACGAATATTCACACGGTTGAGGACCTGAAAGGAAAGCGAATTGGTGTACCCGGAATGGGGACGCCTCCGTTCGTTTTCGCAAATCGCGTTTTCGGCGTTCACGGAATCGACGCGGGCAAAGATGTTACGTGGAAAGTTTTTCCAGCGGGTGAATTAGGTCTGGCGATCGATAAAGGCGAAGTGGACGCAGTCGCTAACGCGGAACCGATCGGAAGCCTGTTAATTGCGGAGGGTAAAGTGAGAAACGTTGCCGATCAGATAGAGGACGCGCCTTACAAGGACGAGTATTGCTGCGAGGTCATCGCGAACGGCAAATGGGTGGATGCCAACCCCGACACGGCGGCTAGAGCAACGCGTGCGCTGTTAAAAGGCGCCAAGTGGGTCGAGACTAATCCGCGGGCTGCCGCCATTATGGCCGTGGAGAAAAAGTATCTCGCTTCCACGCCCGAACTGAACACTGTCGCCCTCGCGCGCTTGCGCTATATACCAAGTGTTCAGCTAGCCGAGGAGTCCGTGCAATCTGCCGGGCGGGAAATGAAAGTGGCCAAGATGCTTTCGCCGGAGACCGACACCGAAGCACTGGCGAAACGCGCTTTCATGCATCTTCCTGGCGTGACGGACGAGTGGATCAAGACCATCGAGGTGGAAAAAATTGCCGGTGCCCAGGTTTCACCCGACGAAGATATCCGGCTGATCGCGGCCTTGATCCAAAAGGACAGCGGAGATTCGTGCTGCCGAAGAAAAATGTTCGATCAACCCGATCAGGACGCGCCGAATCTCGCCGACCCCGACGCGCCTTGTCTCGGCAAAAATGTGATTGCCGGCCAGGATTGAGCCTCCCAAGACGCAGTCACTGTCATGTTGAGCGGAGCGAAACATCTCTGTCTATTTCTGCGCGGACGTGGACGGAAATGATCCGAGATTCTTCGCTTCGCTCAGAATGACATCGATCAGACGAGTAATGAATGCGGACACCACGGTTCCCGACAAACCATCGCAATTGCCCTGGCCGATGCAGCTAGCTGTTCCGGTCGCGAGTTTAATTACGTTCGGAACTCACCTGCTGATCGCAAAAAAAGCGCCGCCACTCGAGACGCATTCTTACATGCTGCTGTTTTGGGAAATTCTTGGCGTCTCAATCGCTCTTGCAATCGCACAGAGATTCTGGCCTGCGTTGCGCAAATGGATGCGGCACATGTGGCCGATTTTTACAGCTGCCATCCTGTTACTCGGTGTTTGGGACGTGATCACGGCAGGCTTGCGTTTGCTTCCACTGCCGTATTTTCCCGCACCCGCGGCAGTCTTACGCAGCTTGATTAGCGATCGCGGGCTCTTGCTCGATAGCACCTGGCACTCGCTCGTGTTGCTCCTGAGTGGCTACACACTTGGCGTGATAATCGGACTTGTTAGCGGGGTGTGCATCGGCTGGTCGAGTTCCGTGCGCTATTGGGGGATGCCGGTGCTGAAAGTTGTCGGGCCGATTCCAGCTACAGCATGGATCCCTCTGGCGATGGTGGTTGCGCCTTCGGCAATCGTGTCAGCAGCGGGATTAGTCGCGCTGGCGGTGTGGTTCCCAGTTACAATGTTGACCGCCTCTGGGATTTCCAATACGCGCGCATCCTACCTCGACGTAGCTCGAACCCTCGGCGCAGGACGCCTTTATCTAATATTTCGAGTCGCGATACCAGCCGCAGTTCCAAACATCTTTATCGGTTTGTTCATGGGACTGGGTGCTTCGTTTCTAACTCTGGTCGTGGCGGAGTCTGTAGGAGTTAAATCCGGTCTCGGTTGGTATCTTAGTTGGGCCCAAGGCTGGGCCGAATACGGCAAGGTTTTTGCCGCGCTCATTATCATGGCAGCCTTCTTCTCTACAGTGATGACTTTGCTGTTCAAATTGCGCGATCGAGTTCTGGTCTGGCAGAAGGGAATAATCAAGTGGTGACGACGAATATTGCGGACGCGTCAGGCGTTCGCGTGCACGAAATCTCCAAAAGTTTTCCAGTACCAGACGCACCGAGCACAAGCCGGCTCGCTCTCGGCGGCATATCCTTTTCCATCGCCGCCAGCGAGCTGGTTTCGTTAGTCGGGCCGAGCGGTTGTGGAAAGTCGACATTGCTTCGACTCATCGCCGGCTTGGATGTTTCGGATTCAGGTGAGCTGCTTGTCGGCAACGAAAAGATTGTCGGACCGAGCGCGGAGCGTGGTCTCGTTTTTCAAGATCCAAATCTGTTCCCATGGCTGACTGTCCGCCGCAATATTGAGGCCGGCCTTGCCGCACGTGGAGTGTTGCGCGAAAAACGGAATGAAGTTGACGAATTCATGCGGTTGGTCGGACTCGAGGCGTTTGCGAATGCGTATCCGCATCACCTTTCCGGTGGCATGGCCCAGCGCGTTGCGCTTGCGCGCGCCCTCATCAATCATCCCAAGGTTCTACTGCTCGATGAACCGCTCGGCGCGCTCGACGCTTTCACGCGGATGCGCATGCAGGATGAAGTGCTGAGGCTGTGGGAAAATCGGCGCACCACGATGCTGCTCGTGACGCACGACATTGATGAGGCGATCTACATGAGCGATCGCATCCTCATCATGACCCAGGCGCCCGGGCGAATCGATCGCGAGATCGATATCGACCTCGCGCGGCCGCGCGATCGCACCAGCGATTCATTTCTCCGCTTCCGCAGCGCGATTCTCGAACATCTGCATTTCGCCGGCAAAGCCACCCCGAATTCCTCTCGCTGCTGAAGGATTAGGAAGATAACCTGCCAGGTTTGTCTCGGCAGGCTGGCAGCGTGCCAGCCGAGTCAGGCAAGCTGCCTGACTTCCAGTGACCGCGCGTACGGTCCGAAGGACCTCTCGGTCTAAGAAAAGGTCGTATGGGGCGGTGATCGAAAAGCACCAAATCCGACTGAGCACTGCGTCTCAAAAAAGTAACAGAATTGTCTCTTTTATCGCTGCAAATTCGTTTGAAAGATAACAGGGAGAGATAACACGTATGGAAGCCATGTATCCAAAACAGAGAAGCCCAGGGTTGGGGAGTCACGACCTTTACGAGGTTCGTCCGCGCAAGGACAGAGATGGCTTTGATCTAATCAGTGAGCTGCTTCGATACGGCCCGATCTGGTATGCAGGGCCTGATGCGGTCCGTTATGCGATCGCATACGCGAAGTATCGCTCCCAGTCTCGCTCGCAGCGGGCAATTATCCGAGTATTGGACGACTCCGGCGCTCTAGTCCAGATGCACGAATAGCGTGGTGGCTTCGGCGCGAGATTCTTTAGACCTTGTCGTTGATTGCGCGTTTTTTGGCGTGTGCTTTCGAAGCCTCTCGTATACCCTCGCGGGTTCAGGAGGGAATCAGGATGCGAAAATGGATCGTCTTCTTCAGCGCGATCGCGATTGCGGTCACAGCTCAATCAATATCAGTGGCGGCTTCAGATGCGGAATGGGATCGAACCGTTCTACCACGTCCGCCGCAGCCATTTGAAGGCGTTACCAAACGGACGCTCGAAGGATCTGTAGCGTCGTTTACCCAACCCGTTAAGGCCCCGGCAGATGCGCCGAACATTCTGCTCGTGTTGATCGATGATGCGGGGTTCGGAAATTCGGCTACGTTCGGCGGACCTGTCGCTACGCCGACGTTCGACAAACTCGCGGCCGAGGGACTGCGTTACAATCGGTTCCACGTCACAGCACTTTGCTCGCCCACGCGTGCCGCGTTGCTATCAGGACGGAATCATCATGCGGTGGGATTCGGATCGATTGCTGAAATCCCCGGCGGTTGGCCCGGGTACAACACGACTTGGCCCACCAGCGCGGCATCGATCGCGAAGATTCTTCAGGCCAACGGCTACAATACCGCTGCGATGGGCAAGTGGCACCTGACACCCGACACTCAACAAGGACCAGCCGGGCCTTTCGATCGCTGGCCGAACGCGCTCGGCTTCGATTATTTCTGGGGATTT
>DATDAJ010000066.1:0-5884 GCA_036525475.1 Candidatus Udaeobacter sp. | reverse complement strand
GCCAGAAGCCGCTTACATTACGGGCCAAGTGCTGTGTGTCGATGGCGGCATCGCGATGTGAGGCGTGAAATCCGCTGAGGACAGCGGACACTACAGCTTCGCTACGTGCTGTCGCGTGCGCTGTGTTCAGCGCACCCTCACGCACGTTGCACGATGGTCACCCGGCCTTCCGCTACCAGAACCGCCGCGGCCGAAAGGATAAACTCGTAAACCGTGTTTGCGCCTTCGCCGTAAAGACGCGTCGCCGAAATCCGGAGCGGCAAATGAATATAATCTAGTCGTGTTACGTGTAAGCGTCCGTCCCGCAACGCAGCCAGATATCCGGAAGGCGCAATCGTACCCACAGCGCGCGCCTGCAACCCGCCGTGAACAGCCGCCGCTTGCGCACCATATTCGAAGGCATGTACGGCGGACAAACGCCCTTGACGGCGCAATGGGTTTGCCGGATCACGATGCGTATTGCTGACGCACGCGATCGATCGATCGTCCCACTGCACAACTTCATCCACCAAACACATCAGGTCGGAGTGCGGGATCAGCGTGCGAATTTCCGCTTTGTTGATCGGCATGTTGTTACGCGATGATTTGCTCAACGGGTGGCGAGTCTGTCATTCCGAGCGAAGTCGAGGAATCCCGTTGCGTTACCTGACGATAGCGCCACGAGATCCTTCGACTCCGCTGCGCTTCGCTCAGGATGACTGCTTTATCGCTTCAATTTTTTCAACCCTTCACAAGGCCAAGCCTATTCCCAGAACGAATAAAAGTTGAACCAGTTGTAAGGTGCCAGCCGTGCATAATGCTCCAGTCGCGCGGCGTAGCGCTGCATCCACGACTGGATTTCCTCGGTGCGATGCTCCCGATTCAACACGATCTCGTCAGCGAATTGTTCGAAGTAAATGTCGTAGCGATTCCCGCCGCGGTAGAGGCCGAAGAACAAAATAACGGGGCAATGCATCATAGCAGCAAGCCAAATCGGGCCGGCTGGCAACGTGGCAGGCGCGCCAAGGAAGTCACAGCGCGTTGTCTTGTCGGCGCCGAAAACGCGATCGCCTAACATCCCGACGAAGCAGCCCGCATCCAGACTTTCCCTGGCCCTGATCAATGTATCCGGTCGGTCAGGTGCGATCACCGTGTCCGCAATTGTGGGATTTAGCCCATCGAAAAACCGGCTGATATTCTGGTTGTGCGCAGTGTCCATTAGCACCTTAAGCGAAAAGCCTCGCTGCATCACCCCGAGCGCCCGTAACACTTCGAAACTGCCCAGGTGGGAGCCTACCAAGATGCAACCCTTGCCGTTTTCATGTTGACGCTGCAACAGTTCTTTCCCATGAATTGTGACGCAGAACCGGTCGAATTCACCACGCAACAAATAAAAGCGGTCTAGAATCGTAGCGGCGAAATAATAAAAATGGCGCAACACGTTCCACCAATGAGCTGAACCCCCGCGCGCCCGCTTCAGGAATTCGTAAGAGGCCCGCCGCGCAGTATGCGCCGTGATCAGGAAGTAAATTGTGATCGGAAATAACAACAGCCTCGCTAGCGGCCGACCGACGCGTTCCGCGATCCAGGCGATCACTCCCAGTGAAGCGGGTGTGCCGCGCTCAGGCACGCTCACCCAGCGATCTGCGTCCGAATGCTTGGGGCTGACAATTTCCGAAATCATTTTGCGGTTCCCGTGTTTTGTCCGCAAATGGCGCCGGTGAAAAAATGCGGGTAGATCTCGCGGATTCGTTCGATATCGGGCGCAATTTCTATGCACGGAAAGCCGGCTCGCGAAAAAGCGCGACGCCACTGTTCGGCAGTTAGAAAGCCAGGGTTTGGACGGATTTCCGAATCTGTTTCCACATTGGTGAAACTGTCCAGAATTTGAAACATGAGTTCGGGATACATCGGCTGGTGGTCGTAAGGTCGCACGCAATCCCCGATGACGAGCCAACCACTCGCAGCAAGCGCCGAGCGCGCTTCGTTCAAGCTGAACAAAAGATTCTTCGAGATGTGCATCACGTTAACAGCGTACACGAGATCGAATGCTCCCGGGGCAATCCCTTGCTCGCTCCACGGCAAATCGACATCGACCGTCGTCCATTCCAGCGGGAGGTTCGGGTATTGCGCCGCCAATTTGCGTTGATTGCAGCGCCGGAAATATGCGTTTGGTTCGGTAACGACGTAGCGTTCAAGTCGCGGGAAAAGGTCGCGTTCACCGAGTAGCGTTAACAAAATCTCCGTGGCGCTGCCCGTGCCGGCGCCGATTTCAAGAACTCGTAGCGTCGGTCGAGAGTAAAGACGGTCCGCAGCTGCAATACCACCCACCCAGTTGTTTACCGCGTAGGTCAGATTGTCGTTGCGAAAATAGTTGAGCCACAGCGGGACGCCTTGAGGCCCGAGCAGATTCTGATCGCCGCTTTTTTCACCGGTCGCAACACTCTCATAAAGACTTGCGGCATGGTCTAACAAATCCAGGGTCGCCGCGTTCCCGGGATCAATGTTGAGCGCGAGAGCGCGCAAGCATTTGAGATCAGGTTGCCATGGCGTCTTCCGTAAGCGATAGGACCGCGCCCCGCTATCACTTTGCACCTCGACACAGCCGGTTTCTACGAGGCGCGTCAGGATCCAATGTAAGGGAAGCCTGAAATGCGGCTGAAAACCGAGAGCACTGCAAAGCTCATCGGCTGATCGCCACGTGCCGAGTTGTTCTGCCAAATTCAATTGGCCTAACAAATCAACAGCCAGTTCGATGCTGTAGCGTTCCATCAATTCGATGCTCTGATATAAGCGCTCGCTGAATATCGAGGACGGAAATTCTTTGAGACACTCGGCAAGGCGTGGGTCGCTCAGTCCGGTTTCAAATTTTGGAGCGTCAAGCAAGGGCGCCTTCATCGACTCATTCTGCTCCCCAGGCGACTTCAAGTTGACCTTCGACTATTACGCGTTCTTCCGCGCGACAGCAAAAATTGACCTCCCCACCGTGCTCATTTCTCAGGGAGAGAGAAATCGTGAATGCCTGCTCCGGCTTGAGTGGCGCAAGGAATTTCACCATTCGTATGCCATTGAGCTGCGAGTTTCGCCGCCATTCAGCCAGCGCTGCAATCACTTCGTCGAGAATTACTACTCCCGGCACCAGAGGCGTCCCTGGAAAATGTCCCGGCAAACTCGGATGATCAGCGCGGATCAGACGGATAGCTTCAAAAGTCATCCGCGAATTGTGTCTTGCATCGGATCAGGCGACCGAACGCGCTGCTTGCTTCTGCTGCGCACCGCTTGGCTGAGCTAAACCGAATCGCTGGCAATACGTCTCGAACACGCCGAACACTTCTTCGGAGGAGGAACCAAACTGCGATAGATCATAGCGGTGGTTGGCGGATTGCCTTTTGTCCTGGCTGGCAACGAGTACGCGCATGCGTCGCTCTGCTTCCCGAGACAATGACCAGCCGAAATGTTCGTAGATCCGGCGAACTGCGCGAATTGGTTCACGACAAATCTCATCATATTGAATGTCGCAGATGCGATTGTTTGCCAGGCGATCGCGTTCAGGCAAAAACTTTTTCATCGTTTCGGACCAGTAATGGATTGCCTCCCGAGACACCGTAGCCGAATCAACGGCATCGCTGAACGCGCTGCGAAGGATCGTCACCAGGCTTGAGACGGAGGCCATCGAATCGACGGGCGTTCGGTGGGTCTGCACGAACAGCGCATCCGGATAAACGGACAACAACGCCGGCATGGCAAACATGTGAGTAGGCGCTTTCAGGATCCAGCGACGAGCGAATCGCCGAAACTGCAGCTGTTGAAGAAAACGACGGTGATATTCGTATGCCGGCTGCAAATTCTGCCGAAAGAACCAGGCGCGATATGACGGCACATAATACATCGCATCGAACTGATCGCTCAGAAATGTCGGAGTCATGAGGCTGACGCACTCCTGCGGAACTTCTGCGCCGATCGCGTGCGCGTGGCGGAATGTAGGTACGAGCCAGTTAAAAAAGTTACAGCTTTGCGTCGCTCGCTGAATCCGGCGTGTCTCATGGGCGCGCGTAGGTGGAGACGGCGATCTCACTTCCCACATTAACGGACATCGGTGCTCCGGGTCTGCGGAGAGCAGGCGATGCAACAGGCTGGTGCCGCTGCGCGGCAGCCCCACGATAAAAACCGGTTCACGGATTTCCTGGTGTGCAATGTTTGGATACAGCTGCCGGTCCCGTTCCATTTTCAGACGCGCGCACAAAGTCTCCAGAACATCAGTCTTCAGCGCTATTTTTCCGATCAGGTTGAGCCGGGCCTCGTCCTGAGATGATTCAAGCAATCGCGATAGCGCTTCAAAAAAATCGCCCTGGCCAAAATTATCGAGGCGGCACCGTCGTTTTGCAGTCTCGATCAAGTCCGTCGCAACCATTCGCGTCGATGGAATTCGACTCTTTTCCAGCAGCGCTCCAAATCCATTGAAGAGCCGTACAGGCAGTTGCGGACGAATTTGCTGAACGGTCGTGGCAGAATCGTTCATTACGGTCAAGGCATTTGCGGTGGCAGCGATCTCAATCGACCGCTATTGGACGTAATATGCAAACGAGAGCGAGACTTCCATGTCAAGCAACGATTGCCGACAAGCATTTTGTTGCGCACGTAGTGTAATCGTTTCATCGTGTCCGCATGCAAATGGAGAAAGCTACTTTCGGTGCAGGTTGTTTCTGGGGAGTGGAAGAGAGTTTTCGCAACCTAAAAGGTGTTTTGTCGACCAGCGTTGGATATGCGGGGGGAACACAGGAGAATCCGACGTATCAGGATGTTTGTACCGACAAGACCGGGCACGCCGAGGTCGTGGAGGTGGAGTTCGATCCGTCACAGGTGACCTACGACGAACTGCTGGATGTTTTCTGGTCGAACCATAACCCCACAACGCTAAACCGGCAGGGCCCCGATGTTGGCGCGCAGTATCGATCGGTGATTTTTTATCATTCCCCTGACCAACAAGCCTCCGCCAATGCTTCGAAACAAAGACTTGAAAAGAGCGGCCGGTTCAATCGTCCAATTGTCACGCAGGTCGAACCCGCCCCGACGTTCTGGCGCGCTGAAGAGTATCATCAGCATTACCTCCAGAAACGCGGCCAGGCGCATTGCGCCGTTTGATTGGGAACCAGCGTGAGCGCTGCTCCGACAGTCATCCGCACTAATAATTTTGTTGCTGACGCCGCTGCCTTGATTCTTGAGCAGGGACGCAAAGCTATCGCGGAGCGGGGCGAATTTACGATCGCGCTCTCAGGTGGGAACACTCCGGCGCCGGTTTACGCCCGGGCTGCCATGGATGCGCATGATCTTCCATGGAGGTCGGTCCGTTTCACGTTCGGGGATGAGCGTTGCGTGCCGCCGGATGATCCGCAAAGCAACTTCAGAATGGCGCGAGAAAATCTTTTTGTTCCTGCTGCTGTTCCTGAGAAATCGATCATGCGTATGCGTGGCGAAATTGATCCGCCAATCGCGGCGCAGGAGTACGAAGACCAACTGAACGCCATCGCCACCGAGGGCGGTGAGCAAATTTATCAACACGATTTGATTCTTCTCGGTCTCGGTGACGATGGCCATACGGCGTCGCTCTTTCCCGGGACCGCCGCGTTGGACGAGATGTCGCATCGCGTCGTGGCAAATTTTGTTCCTAAATTGAATGCGTGGCGCTTGACGTTCACATACCCCCTCATCAATCATGCGCGGCACATTTTGTTTCTCGTCGGCGCATCGAAAAATCCCCGGCTAATCGAGCGTGTGCTCGCGGGCGACCGGCAATTTCCCGCTGGGCGAGTAGATCCTTCAGCAGGAGAAGTGACATGGATGATTGGGGAGTAGCACTCGCATTGTGCCTGTTCAGTGTCGTTTTCCGCCTCTCCCTTACTACGGG
>DATDAJ010000065.1:0-3571 GCA_036525475.1 Candidatus Udaeobacter sp. | reverse complement strand
TTGGCGAACCCGAACGGCTCGAAGGGCGTCGTGTTTCTGCAAATCTCTTCGAGTTGTTAGGTGTACCGGTCCTCCTTGGACGCGCATTCGTGCCGGATGACGACAAGCCCGGTACGCGCGTTGTTCTCCTCAGTTACTCACTGTGGCAACGGCGCTTCGGCTCCGATCCAGCCGTTATTGGCCGGGCCCTTACGCTCAACGGCGAGAGCTACACAGTTGTGGGTGTAATGCCGCGGCTGGTGCAATTGCCTGGCTACGAAAACGTGAACGATCAGCTATGGGTGCCGATAGCGTTCCCGCCGGAGGAGGCCGCGCAACGTGGCAATCATTTTCTCGAAGTGATCGCGCGAATGAAACCCGGCATCACTCTAAAGCAGGCGCAAGCTGAGATGGAAACGATCTCCGCACGTCTTGCGCAGCAGTATCCGGATTATAATACGCGAATAGGCGCGGTCGTGGTTCCGCTCCACGAACAGGTTGTCGGCGATATTAAACCGGCGCTTCTGGTTTTGCTCGGAGCAGTCGGATTTGTACTCCTCATTGCCTGCGCGAATGTTGCCAATCTGTTGCTTGCACGCGCTGCTGTTCGGCAAAAGGAGATTGCAGTGCGCCTGGCACTCGGCGCCAGTCAGTCGCGCCTCATCCGGCAGTTTCTAACGGAAAGCGTGTTACTCGCGATGTTTGGCGCGGGATTAGGTTTGCTGCTGGCAGTCCTCGGCCTCCGCGCACTTAGAACATTCATTCCCGCGAACATTTCGCAGATGGATACAATCAATATCGACGCCAGAGTGCTCATCTTCACGGCATTAATCGCTGTGGTGACTGGCATCGCGTTCGGTCTCGCGCCCGCCATTCATGGATCACATTTGAATTTGAACGATACGTTGAAAGAAGGCGGCCGTGATTCCGCCGGAGGCAGCAAAGGAAACCGAGTTCGAAGCCTGTTGGTGATCGGCGAGGTCGCCATTTCCTTCGTGCTGCTGATCGGCGCCGGGCTTTTGATCAACAGCTTTTTTCATCTACGGAATCTTGATCCCGGGTTTCGTGCCGATCATCTCCTGACGATGAAAGTGGATCTTTCGGAGGTGAAGTATCCCGACCGTGAACGACGCGCAGCATTCTTCGATGAGGTGACGCGACGCGTCCATGAACTGCCAGGAGTGCAATCGGCTGCGGTCGCCGATAATCTGCCGCTCACATTCAACGGCAATTCCATGACGATTGGCGTAGAAGGGGTGACAGACCCGCCGCCTGGTCAACGACCCGATGTTATCTTCCGTGCAATCGGACCTGGTTACTTTAAAACGATGGGCATTCCAATCGTCGGTGGCCGCGATTTCACCGATCAAGACAAACCCGACTCCAAAGATGTTGTCGTAATTAGTGAAAAGACTGCCCAGCATTTCTGGCCCGGACAGGACCCGATCGGCAAACGACTGAAACCCGGCTCGAGTACGTCGAAAAGCGAATGGCGAGAGGTGATCGGAATCGTCAAAGACGTTCGACAAAATGACCTGATCGCTCCACCGAAGATGCAAATGTACTTCTCGTATCGGCAGCCGAAAGAAATCGCGGCAAACGCGCTTGTGGTACGAACAACTGTCGAGCCGATGAGCCTCGCCGGATCGGTGCGTAACGCGATCTGGTCGGCGGACAAAGATCAAACCGTCGCAGACATCGATACGATGGATCACATCGTCGGGGAAGCAGTCGCACGGCAACGCTTCAGCATGGTTTTGTTAGGCGTGTTCGCGGCACTGGCACTGCTGCTGGCCTCAGTTGGAATTTACGGTGTCATGAGCTACTCCGTCGCGCAACGAACTCGCGAGATTGGCATTCGCATGGCGCTCGGCGCGCTGCGAGCCGATGTTTTGCACATGACCGTCCGGCAGGGACTCAAACTCGTTGGCGCAGGTATGGTCCTCGGATTAGGCGCGGCATTTCTTCTGACACGCCTCATGGCGTCTTTGCTTTACGGGATCAGTGCGACCGATCCAATTACGTTCATCGGCATCTCTGTGGTGCTGCTCGCGGTCGCAATCCTCGCCAGCTACGTTCCGGCGCTTCGCGCGACGAAGGTCGACCCGATAACCGCGTTACGCGCACAGTAGAGGCATTCGGAGCGAGCGTTTAGCCGGCGCGCACCTGCTGCGGAGTTCCAGGTGGGGTCGGTTTTATCGGTGATTCGCCACGTCACCATGATTTGTGTTGGAACCTTGCCGGCCTCCTGGTTCGTCAAATATGATCGGCACATGTTGCGAACCATCACTTTATTTCTCGCGTTAAGTGCGGCTGCTTTCGGACAAAATTCAGCGAAGGACGAAGCGCAGATCTGGGAATTGGAAAAGGGGTATTGGGAATACGTGAAAGCCAACGACTTGGAAAAGTATCGCGCGCTGTGGCACGAGAATTTTGTTGGCTGGCCATTTGTCAGTCCCGCACCCGTACGAAAGGATCACATCACCGACTGGATTACTTCGAACACGTCCAAAGGAATCAAGCTCCAGTCGTACTCGATCGAGCAGCTTGCCATTCAGATAACCGGCGATATCGCGATGGATTATTATCGGATTAACGCAACGTGGGCGGATGAAACAGGCGCCGAAGTCAGGACCGACCGAATGCGGATCACGCACACATGGATTCGGACGCACGGCACGTGGCAAATCATCGGCGGCATGTCCTCGCCCGTGAATCCAGAGGGCCAGTAGCAAACGAATTTATTCGTTTTGAAGAAAAAAGGCCAGGCCGAAAAACGACCTGGCCTTTTGGGCGAGATGGCCCACAACAAATTGCTGGGTACCGGAGGCTATTTTCCGTAGCTCTTTTTTTGTGGTGGTGGCATCACCTCTTTGTGTTGCGCACAAGCCCCAAATCCCAACGACGTAGCCAAAACGGCCAACACCACGATCATTTTCAAAAATTTCAATCCAAATCGCCTCCTTTCGCAGCAAGTTGCTCCGGTCTGTTTAGGCAGGGAACCCAAGGGAAGCAATGCTTTTCTTAAGTTTTTTGAGCCCCGCGGCCGACGGCCTTATTTCGAATAGGCAGTTGTCCCTGCGCTTGTGGTGACAGTCTCCTTCCTTTGAGCACAAGCACCAAAGCTCAAAGCAGTGGCCAAAACGGCCACGATCATAATCGCCTTTATCAATTTCAATCTATATCGCCTCCTTTCGTTGCAAGCTGCACTGCGCGTGTAGGATCACACACGGACAACAACGTTTTTGTCAAGTTCTTTGGATGTATTGCCCGGGATCTTGCCGGGAAATCCCAAAACTCAATTTCCAAGCCCCATCGTCCTGTCATGTTGAGCGAAGCGAAACATCTCTGATCCATGTTCGTTTGTGGCTTGCGAGAATTAAACCGAGATCCTTCGCTCGCGCTCAGGATGACAAGCCTAATGGATCTTCGTGTTTAGAGCCTTTCGAGTCACTCCTCGATGACGACCGGCGTACCTTCATCGACCATTTCGAACAATTCGATCACATCCTCGTTACGCATCCTCACGCAGCCGTGGCTCGCAGCCGTGCCGACTTTGTGCTCGTGTTTGGTGCCATGAATGTAGACGAAG
>DATDAJ010000064.1:0-3229 GCA_036525475.1 Candidatus Udaeobacter sp. | reverse complement strand
CACCCCTTTCGATGTGATCATCAGCGTTAGCACCATCACGATTTGCCGGTCCCATCCCATGTGCTGACCGGTCGTGGCTTCAGCCGCCTGCGCTACGAACACCGACGCCATTGCCAGGTACAGCGTCGAGCCGTCGAGGTTAAATGAGTAGCCGGTCGGCATCACAAATCCGACGATCCGCCGTGGCACCCCGAGGCGCTCCATTGATTCCATTGCTTTTGGCAGCGCCGACTCGCTACTGGTCGTGGCGAATGCCAGCACCGCCGGCTCGCGCACTGCACGCACGAACTGTTGCAACGGCACGCGTGCGATGAGAATGACCAACCCAAAAACGAGCACGACAAAGATGATCAGCGCCAGGTAAAGCGACAGAACCAAGGCCCCCAGATTTTTCAGCACGCCCAATCCTTGCGTGCCGATCGTGTGCGCCATCGCCGCGCCGACGCCAATCGGCGCAAACATCATCACGTAATTGGTAAACTTGAACATGACTTGGGAAAGGCTCTCCATGGCGCGGACGATTGGTTTGCCTTTTTCGCCAACTGCTGACACCGCGAGCGCGAACAGCACACTGAACGCAACGATCTGCAAAACGTCGCCACGAACCATCGCTTCGATGATGCTGGACGGAAATGCGTGCACGATGGTTTCGACCAAAGACTTCGGATGAGTGTGCTCAATGGACTGGATGGCGGACGTGTTCGTCACTTCGAGAGTCACCCCGACACCAGGCTTAGTGAGATTCACAATGGCCAATCCGATGAACAGCGCGACCGTAGTGACGATCTCGAAATAGATCAGCGCCTTGATTCCCATGCGCCCCACATTCCGCAGCGCACCGGCGCCTGCGATGCCCACCACGATGGTCGAGAAAACAAGCGGCGCGATGATCGATTTGATCAGGTTAATGAAAATATCGCGCAAAAAATAAACTGCATTGCCCCAATCGGGCCGCAGCCATCCAATCACGCCGCCGACAACGAGCCCGATCATGATTTGCACCGTCAACGACGGGCGATACCAAGGACGGCGCCTCGGTTGAGCAGCGTTTGCGGTCATCGCCCTCGTATTACCACAAAGACAAATTCATAACAGCAGACGTTTCAGTTCGCACTTTGTCTGAAGCTGTGGCGCCCTTCGTCTTGTCCAAAGCGGCGCAGCAGCGCCGCACTCCAAAACGTGGCCGCCAATCCCACGCCCCACATGCGCTTGCGTTTTGGAGTGCGCCGGTGCTCCGGCGCTTTCAATCGATCAAACGTCGATTGATCTCGCTGTACGCATCGATTCTGCGATCTCGCAAGAATGGCCAGTGCGTCCGATGCTCGTTGACGCGAGCCCAATCGATCTCCGCCGTCACAATCTCTTCTTGGTCGATCGAACCTTTCGCGATGATTTCGCCGTCCGGCCCGCACACGAAACTTTGACCCCAAAATTCAATGCCATCTCCACCGGCGGGCGCTTCGTGACCGACGCGGTTCGCCACCGCGACGTAGCACCCATTGGCGATCGCATGACCACGCTGAATCGTCTCCCACGCGGAATGTTGCGCTTTTCCAAATTCCTTTTTCTCGCTCGGATGCCAGCCGATTGCCGTTGGATAAAAAATAATCTCTGCGCCGCGCAATGCGGTCAGTCGCGCCGCCTCCGGATACCATTGGTCCCAGCATACGCAGACACCGATCTTACCGCGCGCTGTATCCCACGCTCGAAATCCGAGATCGCCCGGCGCGAAGTAAAACTTTTCGTGATACAGCGGATCATCGGGAATATGCATTTTGCGATATTTGCCGAGTAGTTTTCCGTCCGCATCGATGATTGCCGCCGTGTTGTGATAGAGACCGGCGCTGCGTCTCTCGAAGAGAGACGCGATAATTAGTGTGCCTGTTTCGCGAGCAACTTTTCCCAGTTCGGCGGTAGATTTTCCCGGCACTTCCTCGGCCAAATCGAAGTTTTTGTGGTCTTCTGTCTGGCAAAAATATTGCGACCGAAAAAGCTCTGGCAGACAGACAATCTCTGCGCCTTGTCTCGCTGCATTGCGAACAAATTCGATCGCGTGCGCGAGATTCTTCTCCGGCTCCGCGCTGCAGCGCATCTGGATCAGGGCGATCCTCGTTAATTGCGAATTCATAGCCCTTTCATTAACACCGGGCTTTAGACCGGTGTTGAGCGTGACGCAAGCGCCGCCAGCCGTTTCAACGGCTTATTTCGGTAACACCTGAAGCCGCTAAAACGGCTCGGGACCAGCTCATCGCGCGAACACCTGGACTCAAGCCAGGTGTTAATGAAATTTATTTCACAGAATCACCCGGCACGATTTTGATGCTCTCGATCACCACGCGTTTGGTCGGTTTGCTCGGCTCGCCGGTGCTATTTTTGGTCACCGGAATCTCACCGATTTTTTCCAGCACATCCTGGCCTTTAATCAGTTTGCCAAACGTCGTGTATTGATGGTCGAGCCGGTGCACCGGGGCGAGGCAAACGAAGAATTGCGAACCGGCGGAGTCTGGATCCGAACTGCGCGCCATCGAAATAACGCCGGCATCGTGGCTGTGATCGTTGAACTCGGCATTGACCTTGTACCCGGGTCCGCCTTGCCCGTAGCTATCCTCTTTTGCCGGATCTTTCGAATTCGGATCGCCGCCCTGGATCATAAATCCTTTGACGATCCGGTGGAAAATCGTGCCGTCATAGAATCCCTGGCGCGCAAGTTTCTTAAAATTGTCGATCGTCTTTGGCGCGGCATCCATCCAAAACTGCACCACCATATCGCCTTCGCTCGTCTTAATGACGGCCACTTCGTTAGATGAATTCATGGGACTTTTTTCTTCTTTCTTTTCGTCGGCGGCAAAAGCGGCCGAGGTTAACAACACTGCTAAGAGAATAAAAAATTTCATGCTGACCAATGGCATCAACGCATTGTCATGTCGAGCGAAGTCGGAAAGACCCGTGACGGCACCATTAGGTAACTCCGCGGGATTGAAAGCCTAGCCTCGCGGACTTCGTCCGCTGCGTTGCAGCTTCGACTCCGCTGCGCTTCGCTCAGAATGACAATGCTCTTTTTCCGCTTCAACCGTTCAACGCTTCAACGATTTAACGTCTGCGAAGCGTGATATTCTTGCAAGCTCCGCACCTGAACTTTTCGTTTTTGCAGTGAGCGAATGCCGTTCGCGCTGGCCAACGCGGCGCGCACCGTCGTCATGATGGGAATTTTTGCCGCGAGCGCGGCGTT